>NZ_RKHR01000008.1 GCF_003752585.1 Sinobacterium caligoides | reverse complement strand
TCAGTAGTGAAACGACTCATCGCCGATGGTAGTGTGGGGCTTCCCCATGTGAGAGTAGGTCATTGTCAGGCTCTTATGCTAAAACCCCGTAAGCTCGCGCTTACGGGGTTTTTTTATGCCTGAGGGGAAGTGTTTGCTATCTAGCTCGGGGTAGTTGATGTTATTGAACGGTGGGTCTTTGAGGGCGTCTATATGTGGCATGCAACCGGTGCTAACGCCCTAAGCTCTGATCTTTCGTTGCGTGGCGTCTATGCCTTTAGCGTTTGTTTACCGAGTCTTCTGCTGCTGTTGGCGCAGTGTTGCATTATATTTTTCTTCGATAGTTGGAAAGCACTTGACTGGGCAGTCGAAATTCATATAATTCGCCGCAGTAAGATACTTACGAGAAATTCTGAGAGGTTGTACCTTACAGCCTCTTAACCAGTTTGTCTGACGACCATAGAGAATTGGAACCACCTGATCCCATATCGAACTCAGAAGTGAAACGATTCATCGCCGATGGTAGTGTGGGGCTTCCCCATGTGAGAGTAGGTCATCGTCAGGCTCTTATCCTAAAACCCCATCAGTGATGCTGATGGGGTTTTTTCGTTTTTAGCTATTATTACTTTGACTAAGAAGGCCGAGCTTACTTTTAGGCGTGCTGAGAAGTAGTCGTGGGCGTTGCGGGGTGACTCGACAATGAAAATATTGTCATCAAGGAGGGGCTAGGAACATTCTTCGCGATTGACATGTATCATAGGGGTTTCTGCGTAGCTTGTGTTCCACTCTTACGTATCGCATATGCGAACTACATAACTAGATCAACAAAAATATACTGGAGCTTTTTAGATGGGCATAGCAAAGAAGTTTACACTCGTTACCGCTGCTGCAGCGGCCCTGAGCCTAACCGCTCTCGCTCAAGCCGAAGATCAATTTATATCTATCGGTACGGGCGGTGTTACTGGTGTCTATTTCCCAGTGGGTGGCCATATTTGTGGCATGATCAACCGCGACCGTTCTAAGCATGGTATTCGTTGTTCTGCCGAATCAACCGGTGGTTCGGTAGCGAATATCAACACTATTCGGGCCGGTGAGATGGACTTTGGTATTGCGCAATCCGATACACAGGCTGATGCTTATAATGGCACTGGCCCATTCAAGGGCAAGCCATACAAAGGTCTGCGCTCGGTGTTCTCTTTACACCCTGAGCCTATTCAGATTCTTGTCCGAGCCGACGCTAAGATTAATACCCTCGATGATTTGGTCGGTAAGCGTGTCAATATTGCCAACCCAGGTTCAGGCAGCCGCATGAACGCCGACTTGATTATGAAGGAAAAGGGCTGGGATAAGTCGACCTTCCGCATCACTGCCGAGCTGCGTAACTCCGAGCAGGCGCAGGCGTTGTGTGATGGTAAGTTTGATGCGACCTTCTGGTCTGCCGGCCTACCGAATGCCTCAACTCAGGAAGCGACTTCTACCTGTGATGTAAAGATCCTAGCGATTGATGGTGATTTTGCTGCAGACTTCATCCAGAAGTACCCTGCCTACTCGAAGGTGACCATCCCGGGTGGTATGTTCATGGGTAATGAGAAAGACATCATGTCGGTCGGACCGCTGGGTACACTCGTGACCTCTGACAAGGTTTCTGATGAGGTGGTTTACCAGCTCACTAAGGCTGTATTCAGCAACTTTAACCGCTTCCGTCGTCTACACCCCGCCTTGAACAACTTGAAGGCCGAGGATATGGCAACGACCTCACTCGTCGCTCCGCTGCACCCAGGCGCCGTACGCTACTACAAAGAGCGTAAGTGGATTAAGTAGTCCCAAGCACGTCTAACAGCCGCTCTCTGAGCGGTTGTTTTGTTTGTAGTGATTGAAAAATCATGCAGGGAAACGCTAGCAAATAGTTCGCTCACAGGCTGTACTTAGTAGCTACCGTCACCGAGTGTGTTTTATAATAACGAGCCATTATTTATGACTGAGAAATATCATATTGATTCTGATATTCAGGATCTTATCGAAGAATCGGATACGGGGAATCGTCACCCCAAGCAATGGTATGCCGCCTTCTTACTATTATCGTTGCCGGTTATCTGGTCGCTGTTCCAGCTATGGATTGGCTCTCCGCTGCCGGCACATTTTGGCGTCGGCTTTCTCAATGATACCGAGACGCGTGCGATTCACCTAGGCTTCGCCCTGTTGTTGACCTTCCTCGCTTTCCCGGCGCGGCACAATAGCCCCCACGACCGCATACCTCTGCTCGACTGGGTGCTCGGTTTAGCGGCGGCGTTTTGTGCTTGTTATATTTTTATTTTTTATACCAGCCTATCGACGCGCCCTGGAGCGCCAATCGCTCAGGATATCTGGGTGTCTGTGGCAGGCCTGGTATTATTACTCGAGGCGACGCGCCGCACCCTGGGGCCAGCATTGGTCTGTGTCGCGTTATTCTTCCTCGCCTATGTCTTTTTCGGTGACAGCCAGTTTGTGCCGGATGTCATTCGCTGGAAGGGCGCCTCGATCGAGCGCGCGATGAGCCACATGTGGCTAAGTACAGAGGGTGTCTTCGGTATTGCGTTGGGTGTCTCCTCCGGTTTCGTCTTTCTCTTTGTGTTGTTCGGCGCGCTGTTGAATCAGGCTGGTGCCGGTAACTACTTTATCCAAATAGCCTTCTCCTTGCTGGGGCATCTGCGTGGTGGGCCCGCGAAGGCGGCGGTACTCTCTTCCGCTATGACGGGTCTAATCTCAGGCTCGTCTATCGCCAACGTGGTGACGACTGGTACGTTTACTATTCCGCTAATGAAGCGAGTCGGCTTTAGCTCAGAAAAGGCCGGTGCGATCGAGGCCTCGTCCTCGATCAACGGTGTTTTAATGCCGCCAGTCATGGGTGCGGTTGCGTTCCTGATGGTCGAGTATGTTGGTATTCCTTATATTGAGGTCATTAAACACGCCTTTGTACCGGCGGCGATCTCCTATATTGCGCTGCTCTACATTGTTCATCTCGAGGCGCTGAAGGCTGATATGCAAGGTCTGCCTCGTACTGGTCCGGTTTATAGCCTTAAGATGAAGATGCTGCGGATGGGTATTATCACCTCCAGCATGATTGTCTTAGCTGGCCTACTGTTCTTCCTGATCTCTGCGATTAAGACCATTACCGGCCCGGTTTCGGTGGCGCTGATTCTGCTGGTGATCCTGACGGGGTATATCGGCTTGCTCTATATTTCGGCGCAGCAGCCTGATCTGGAGATGGACGACCCTAACTCAGAAATCATCGAGCTGCCGCTCTTTGCCAATATCTACAAGACTGGGCTGTACTATCTTATCCCGTTGATTGCGTTGATTTGGTTCCTGATGGTAGAGCGTAACTCTCCCGGTTTATCGGCCTTTTGGGCGAGCGTCATCATGGGCTTCGTGCTGCTGACGCAGAAGCCGCTGAAGGCCTTTTTCCGTCGTGGCAATATGGTGTCAGCTCTGGGAGAGGGCTTCATTGATCTGCGTGACGGGCTGTCTTCGGGGGCGCGCAACATGATCGGTATCGGGGTTGCGACGGCGACCGCGGGCATTATCGTCGGTACGGTGACACTGACCGGTATCGGGCAGGTGATGGCCGATCTGGTACAGATCGTCTCTGGTGGTGTGCTGCTGTTCATGCTGATGTTTGTGGCGCTGATCAGCATCGTGCTGGGGATGGGGTTGCCGACCACGGCAAACTATATTGTGGTTTCCTCATTGATGGCCGGCGTGGTTGTCGAACTGGGGGCGCAGCATGGCTTTATCGTGCCGTTGATTGCGGTGCATATGTTCGTCTTCTATTTTGGCATTATGGCCGATGTCACACCGCCGGTGGGGCTGGCGTCGTTCGCGGCGGCGGCGATATCGCGGGGTGATCCGCTGAAGACGGGAGTACAGGCGTTCTTCTACAGCATGCGTACGGCCCTGCTCCCCTTCCTGTTTATCTTTAATACGGATCTGTTGCTGATCGACGTTACCTGGTATCAGGGCATCTTTGTATTCATTATCGCGCTGATTGCGATGCTGGTGTTCGCTGCCTCGACCCAGGGCTTCTGGTTTACTAAGTCGAAGTGGTACGAGACGGTGTTGATGTTAGTGGCGGCTTTTACCTTATTCTTGCCGGGCTTCTGGCTCGACATGGTCAAGCCACCTTACGAGTTAAAGGCGCCAAGTGATATCTACCACTACATTAGTGAACAGCCAAGCGATGGCAACATTCGCTTGGTGGCTGAGGGTGAGGCGTTGGACGGCCGCTTTAAGCGTTCTACGGTGATTTTACCGCTGGGTGAGCAGGGTGCCGATGCCAAGGAGCGATTAGCTAAGAACGTCGGCCTGGAGCTGTTGCCGCAGGATGATGGTTCGATGCTGGTCGACTATGTTGAATACGGCAGTGTTGCGGAGCACAGCGCGCTAGACTATGACTGGAAGATTACCGGCATCCTCGAGGAGACCGATCGCTTCCCGAAGGAGTTGTTCTTCATTCCGGCACTGTTGTTATTGGGCTTGATCGCCAAGCTGCAGCTGATGCGCCGTAAGCGAGAGAAGTTAGCTGAGACTGCGCCGGCAGCGTAGTGTGGTATTAAGCATCGTCTAACACCGATGTCAGCCGCTAGCCCACAGCGTGGGTTAGCGGCTTTTTTTTGCCTAGTGAGCGTTGAGTTCTAGCGCGCTGGTCGACTGCTTGCTCGGCGTGTCGACGAGGCTGGAGTCGAGTACGAAGACTCGGTCGTGACCGATAGCTTGGGCAATCAGTGCGAGGCGGATATTATTCGAGCGCTTCAGTGCCAACTGCTTGAGGGCGTGATCGCTGATGTTTTGTTGCAGTAACAGTGTCTGCAGGACGTGGCTCTGCAGCTGTGTCTCGACCTGCTGTTTCGATAGCTCGGGCTGTGCGGCGACAATTTCTTGGCGCAACTCATTTAGGCTCGGCTCACTATTGCTCTGTTGGTAATAGTCGTTGAGCTTGTTCCAGTCGCTGTTGCTGATAGTGTTCATGTCGATAGAGAGCTGCTGGCCGAGCTTGGTACGCGCAAGCGCCTCCCTGTCGGCAATGCTGTTGGCGTTGCTGCGAATCTCGAGATCGAGCTGCGGGCGCTGCTTGAGGGCGTCGGCGAGGTCGCTTAAGGTCTGCGTGCTGGTAGTATCCAGCTCGCTGCTGCCGAAGGCGAAGTTGATCTCGTTGAGGGGCTCGGAGCTCTCGACAAGGCTGGCCAATAGGTTGAATGGCGAGGCGATGATCTTACCGATAAAGGAGGTTGCGGCATCCCACAGCAGTGAGCCGTAATTAAACTCGGGGTCGTCGAGACTGCCTTCGACCTCGAGCTTAATGTCGATTTGGCCGCGGCTATCTTTCAATAGGGCAATGGCCAGGGCGACGGGCAGCGAGGTGGCGGTACTGGAGTTGGTGTGGTCGCCGAGGGTCAGCTGGTCGATAAAGAGGTGGTTGCCGCCGACGATGCGATTGTTGAGCATCTTGTAGTTGAGCTCGACGGTGAGCTTGCCCTTGTCGATGGCGTAACCGGCATAGACGTCGGCATAGGGAGTCAGGTTGGTGAGTTCGAGGCCGTGGAAGGAGAGCGCGAGATCGGTGTAGGTCTCTGCCGCCAGTGGATTGACCTGGCCCTTGAGCAAAACCGGTGCATAGCGGTTGACGGAGCCTTTGAGGTCGACACTGGCACGGCCGTCGGTGGCGGAGGAGATGTCTTTGATGCTGCCGTTGATCTCACCGATGGTCATCGCAAAGCGGCGCGACAGCGACAGGTCAGAGAAGCGTGAACGGGCGTTGTTGAAGTTGATGCTGCCGACGTTGATGCTCATCGGTGTGGTATTGCCCTGCTGCTCTTTATCCGCTGGCTGCGCTGGTTGTGCCGGTGCGCTCTGACTGGGGTGGGCCAAAATATCCTGAATGTTGCTGGTGCCGTCTTTGTGCAGGGTGACACGGGCAAATAGGGCGTCGGTATCGATGCTATCGATGTCGAGGCTGTTGGCCGCACTGCTGTAGGCGATGTCGTGGACGTCAAGGCTATCCCAACTGAGGAAGGGCAGCTGCTTCAAGGTGTCGACGAGGTTGAGTGTGTCGATGCTAGCCTCGCCCTTGGCGACGATGCTGAGCTGCTTGCCCTCTTCGAGCTGAAGGTTGAGCTTGCTGCTGAGAGTGCCATCGACGAGTTGTAAGTTGGCTAAGTCGTCGAGGATGGGCTGCGCATGACTCAGTGGGAAGGCTTTCAGGTCAACATTAACCGAGGTCTTTAGCGGGGCATAGGCGAGCTGTGGGCTGTTGATGGACAGTTGGCTGCTCGCCTCACTGCCCTCGCCATCGATGGTGGTGTCGAGCTGAAGGTTCTTTAAGCGGCTATCGCCGAGGTTGAATTGCTCGAAACCGAGATTGAGCTTAGAGAGCGTGAAGTTGAGGGGCTTACCGACGACGTCGGTGTCGAGGTCGATACGGTAATCTTTAAGGGCAAACTTATTGAGCTGTACCTGCCAGGGCGAGGCCGCCTCGTCGGCCTGGTTATCCGTGTTATTGCCACTGCTAATGGGGGTAAGCAGCTGTTGCAGCCGAGACTGGCCGTCGGCGTCGATATGCTCATGGAAGACCGCCTTTTGGCTGTCGATGCGGCCAATCTCAACGCGTTGTTGTTGTAAGTCGAGGTTGATACCGCTGAGGGTGAAACTGGGGATGTTAAGCGCCGGTTGCGCCGTCTTCTTATCGATAATATCGATCTTGTCGAGCTTGATGTTGGCGTCGGACAGTTTGACGTTGCCGTCGGGCGATAGTTGGTAGTGGCCGTGGGCGGCGAGTCGGCCATCGACTAACTCAAAGTTGAGCATCTCTTCGGCAAAGGCCCAGCCATCGCGCAGGCGGATACCGCTGATCTCGATGTCGCCCTGTGAGCGGAGAGGGACGACGGAAAGATCGCCCTGCCAGCTGATCTTCTCGCCCTGCTCGGTGTTGGCCTCGACACTGTAGGGGTAGCCATTACCGGGAAAGGTATTGAAGTAATAGAGGCTAATATAGATTGGACCGAAGGCCTTGTAGAAAGGCTTAGGGCGATGATTATCGCGATAGGTGAGGTTGATACCGTTGAGGCTGAGCTGCTTGATGAGGATGCGCGGTACTGGTTGGGGTTCTTCTGTGTCCGCCTCTGGCTCGCTGTCTGGGGTGTTGGCGAGGGCCAGTAGGTCGTCGATATTACTGCTGCCATCTTTGGCAATTGTGTAGTGATAGGTGAAGTTGTCCAGCCTCAGCTCTTTAAACACCACGGTAGACCAGAGTAGTGAGGAGGCCTCGAAGTTGCCGTAGAGCCGGTCGAAGCTCAGTTGTGGGCGCCCCTGTGGGTCGTCGATGACGAGGCCATGCATATCCAGCGATAGCGCCAGCGGGTTATAGCGGATGTGTTCAACATGCATCTTCCTGCCGGTCTGTTCGAGTTGCTGGCGCATTTGCGACTCGATGATGCTCGGTGCGGCGAAGTAGCCAAATAACAGGTAGAGAATAAATAGCAGGCAACCATATTTTAAGAAGATCCCTGTCAGCCTGACGGATAGGCTATTTTCGATAAGTCCCATTATGGCGTGTGCTCTTGTGCTGATCGTGTGCTGATCTTGCGGTTATTCAGGAGGGCGTGCGGCTATTGTAGAATGGCTAGTGGGGAAATGAAAACGCCGTTTTGGCGTGAGCCTGCGATAGCGCAAATCGGCAGGCTCAATAAGGCTGAGCTTTGCTGCGGTTAGCGCATGGCAAACCAGGCTTCGACCAGTTTAATCCAATAGTTAGCGCCGGTCGGTAGGATGGTGTCGTTGAAGTCATAACGAGAGCTGTGCAGTGGCGCGCGATGCTGCTCTGAGCCGTTGCCGAGCCAGATATAGGCGCCTGGATTTTGCTGCAGCATGAAGGAAAAATCTTCGGCCCCCATCGATGGTGGCAGATCGACGTCGATGTTGTCGGCAGCCATTAACTCGCCGAGCACGCTCAGCGCTAGGGCGGCTTCGTCGGTGCTGTTGATGGTTGCTGGGTAGCGCGGCTGATAACGCACCTCGGCGTCGCCGTTGTGGCTGCTGGCGATGCCCTCGGCGAGCTCGCGCATGCGCTGGATAATTATCTGCTGCACCTCGGCATTGAAATAACGGCAGGTGCCGCGGAGCACGGCGGTGTCAGGAATGACGTTGAGGGCGTCGCCGCTGTGTACCTGGGTGACGGTGACGACGGCGGGTTCGAGGGGGTCGATGTGGCGGCTGACGATGGTCTGCAGTGCCAACGTCAGCTCGGCGGCGATGATGATGGGGTCGATGCCCTGATGCGGCATGGCGGCGTGGCAGCCCTTGCCGGTAATGATAATCTCGAAGGTATCGAAGGCTGACATCACCTTGCTGTGGCTGACGGCGGCGCGGCCAGCCTCTAAGGCGGGCCAGTTGTGCATACCGAAGACGGCGTCGACGGGAAACTGATCGAACAGCCCGTCCTTGATCATCTCGCGGGCGCCGCCCTCGTTTTCTTCGGCGGGTTGAAAGATGAAGTGCACGGTGCCGATAATGGCCTGTGGATGCTCGGCCAGCCAGCAGGCCGCGCCGAGTAGCATGGCGCTGTGGCCGTCGTGACCACAGCCGTGCATCTTGCCCTCGATGGTGGAGCGGTGGGCGCAGTTGCCGTGTTCCTGCAGATCGAGGGCATCCATATCGGCGCGCA
The DNA here is from genome assembly GCF_003752585.1 of Sinobacterium caligoides. Lineage (NCBI taxonomy): Bacteria > Pseudomonadati > Pseudomonadota > Gammaproteobacteria > Cellvibrionales > Spongiibacteraceae > Sinobacterium > Sinobacterium caligoides. The sequence goes on along the minus strand of NZ_RKHR01000008.1, from coordinate 152,957 downwards.
GCGCCAGGGTGCCGGCACTGGGTTGCTTGCCGCTGAGGGTGGCGACGATACCGGTGCCGCCGAGGCCGCGGTGGTGAGGGATGCCGGCGCGGCTGAGTACCTCGGCGATCAGGTCGCTGGTATGAAACTCTTCGAAGGCGGTCTCGGGGTGGCGATGTAGGGTATGACGCCACTCTGTCATGCGTCGATGATAGTCGTCGTTGTGTTGAATTGGCTGCACAGCTCGCTCCGGTGTTGAGTCAATAGGCCCGCTAGCGGGCTAGTAGATAGAGGTTATCGCGATCGCCGCTTGGTTAAAAGCTCAGTGCGAACTGAGCCACGACGGCGGAGCCGAGATAGGTGCCGGTAAAGACCAGCATGGCGACGATGGCAATCTTTAGTCCCGACTGCTTAAACGTTGTCATCTCGCCGTCGGAGATGGCGAGGCCGGCATAGCCCAGTACCGGCGGCAGCATAGCGAGGAAGTTAACCTTGCCCATCTCGTTGCTGAGCCACGCTGAACCCGGCGTCCAGGGTAGCGTCAGGAGGATGCTGAGTAGTGAGATCCAAGCGACGGAGGGCAGGTAGAAGGGAGCATATTTGGCGACAATTAAGCCCATCAGACAGATGGCAAAGATGATCAGAAAGCCAGGTACGGCCTCGGTCAGCGATACCGTGGTCAAGGGGGTCAGCCAGTTACTGATTAAGGTGATGACGAGTAAGGTCGTCAGTACGGCGGTGTGTAATTTTAGGTCGATGCTGTTATTACTGTGTGTGCTCATAGGTGTCTCGATTCGGTGCAGAGGAAACAGGGGGATTTAAGCGCGCTTATTACGCAGCCTGTCGAGTTTCTGGTAGATAAATTCGGCACAGGGAATGGCGACGAATAGGCTGACATAGAGGCCGGTAGCATAGGTCATCAAGTTACTGGCGCCGGCGAAAGCGAGCAGCTCAGTCTCTCGCTCCGGTAGCACTGTCGCGAGTGCGCCGGAACAGGCGGCCATCATCGAGCCACTGCCGACACCGCAGGCCATTGCGAGCGCGCGCACATCAAACAGGTTCGTCGAGGCGAGAAAGGAGGCGAGCATGGCGAAGAAGATGGAGCCGAATACGGTGCCCATAACATAGACACCCATGACGCCGACTCCCTCGGGGGTTTTTAGGCCATAACGATCCGAGATCAGTGCGATATTGGGTTCGCGGGCAATGGAGTGGGTTGCACCGATGGCCTCCCGGCCCATACCAAAGAGCAGTACCGCGACGGGCATGGCGATAAAGATGGTGGCGACGTTGCCCAGTTCCTGCAGTGCCATGGCGGGACCCGCAGCGACGATTTGATCCATTGATGGGCCAATCAGTGAGCCGAACTTGGCGATGAAGGGGAGGATGCCAATTAACAGGAAGGTCGAGGCAGTTTTGGTTGCCTCATGGTCGACGATCAGCTTAGCTGCCTTGATGACGTTGGGGTTGAATAATAAGCCGAAGATGAAGGCGTAGAGCAGTGGCAATAAGACGATGGTGCCGGGGCCAAGAGGTTGTTTAATGATGCCGATCTGTTCGGAGACGATCGAGATGAGCAATACGACAAGCTGTAGTATCGCCAGTGATTTGATACTGCCTTGGTTCATGCGAGCCCCTATTTATAGACTTAGAGTGGGTAAGAGGGGCGGCATCATGCCAAAAAAACAACTGTTTAAAAAGCGCGCAAAATGTTGAGTGTTGACAGTGTGCTAGTTTTATTGCGCAGTTTCTGATTAGAAATAAAATCTTATATATGTTTTTGGAAATATATTACCGAGCGTTCATGTGAGGTGAAGACAATGGCTGAGCAACTGTTGCCCGGGTTGAATCGTGCGTTGCCGATAGGCAATAGACGCGATTGCCTTAACTTCGGCAGGTGTTTAGTCTGTGTAGTTGATGATGAGTAACCATGGCTTGGCAAAAGGGCATTGTGCACCTGGCCGGGCGAGGAGAGTGGATGGCTAAGGTGAAACAGGTGCTGCGTCGCGGCCGGGCAAAGGTAAAGCGCGCCGGCAGCAGTGTACAGAGCGAACTACACCGTGTCGGTGACCGTCTCGCCGATGGCCACCTCTGCCTGGGTGTGACCGGCTTGAGTGGCAGTGGTAAGACGACGTTTATCACCAGCTTGATTAATCAGCTGATGAGCTTCGATCATGCGCAAGCGGCGCTGGCGGGCTTCTCTCCGGCGCTGACGCAGCGCATCTTGGGCGTCAAACTGCACCGGGCGAGGATCGCCGGCGAGACCTTCCCCTACGCGGAGAATTACCGGCAGCTGTGTGGCGAGGCGCCGCAGTGGCCACACTCGACCACGGACATCAGTGGCTGTGTGTTGGAAATACGCCTACAGCGATCGCGTGGCATATTGACTCGCCTCGGTCGCCCTTACAAGACCCTGTTGCTCGAGATACTCGATTACCCGGGAGAGTGGTTGTTGGATTTGCCGATGCGCCAGCAGAGCTATCTCGAGTGGTGCCGGCAGTTTCGCGCCCAGTACCAGCAGGCTGAACGCGCGCAGCTGTTGGCGCAGTGGGCACCGCAGCTGGCCGAAATCGACCCATTGGCAACGGTCGATCAGGCACTTCTGGGCCAACAGGTGGCAGAGTTTAAACAGCTGCTGAAGCAGTGCAAAGAGGCGGCGGGCTTCAGTTTTGTCCAGCCGGGACGATTCCTTATGCCCGGCTCGGCCGAGCCTGAGTTGCTGGCGTTTTTGCCGCTGATGATGGCGCCGACGCTGACCGATGAGCAGCTAAAGGCGGCGCCGAAGGAGAGTTATCTGAGATACTTTGAGCGCTGCTATGCTGACTATCTTGAGCAGCTGGTAGAGCCGTTTTATCAGCGTTTTTTCAGTAAAATTGATCGTCAACTGGTGCTTGTCGATGTGCTAACGGCACTGCATGGTGGTGAGGATTATGTTGCGGACATGCGCCAGTCGCTGACGGCGATACTCGATAGTTTTTGCTACGGTCAACAGTCGTGGCTGCGTCAATTGATTCAGCCGAAGGTTGACCGCGTCGCCTTCGTCGCCAGCAAAGTCGATCAGGTGGTGTCTGCCGATCACGATAACCTCAGGCAGTTGTTGGCGACGATGGTCAGGCAGGCGTTTCGTCAGGTGCAACACGAGGGTATCGAGCCTATCTGCGAGGCGGCGGCCGCCGTCAGAGCCTCGGTAGAAGTGGTGCACGAGGGCAATAAGGCCGTAGTGGCGACGCAGCAGGATGGCCGGCGTCGCGGCTTGGTAGGGCCGCCGATTCCGACCCGCTTACCACAGGGGGAGCAATGGCAGGCCTTTGCACAGTGGCCGCTGAAACCCTTTCTGCCGCCGGCCGGCTTGTCCCATGCCAACCACGATCCGCTGCCCCACATCAGGGTCGATAGCGTCATTAATAGTTTAATAGGAGATAAGTGTCGATGAGCGATAACAAGCGCTATGAATTTGATGCTGCCGAGCCATCTGATGCTGTTGAACAGCGCTCTGGCCCCGAGCAACCCTATGAGTTTAATGTGGATGAGGAGGCCGTCGAGTTACCGCAGGCGATCACCGATAATCACCGGCTGCCACGGCAGGCTGACTACCGTGGCTTACGGTTGGAGGCGCTGCCAATCAAGGGACTAAAGGCGCTGTCGCTCAGCGCTGGATTATTATTTTTGGCGGTGGCGGGCTGGGAACTGAGTGAGCTGATTCGTGCGGCAGCCAGTTGGCATTGGGCGGCGGCGTTGGGCGTCGCAGGCCTGTTGGCCGCGGTAGTGGCTTGCACGGCGCGCTCGCTGTGGTCGTTGCGCAGCAATCGGCAGACACTGTCCGACGTCGATCAGCTGCAGGCGAAATCGGAGGCGATTCACAGCGGTAGCGACTTGGCGCAGTGCCAGTCCTTTGTCGATGCGCTGCAAGCGTTCTATCGTGATAAGCCACAGGCGGCACTGCTGCAGGAGTGTCTCGATGAGATGCCAGATTACTACAATGACCGCGAGGTGATGGGGTATCTGGAGGAGGCGTTTTTACACCCCCTCGATCGTGAAGCCGAGCAGCGCGTGGCCAAGTACTGTCTGCAGACCGGGGTGGCGGTAGCGGCGAGCCCATGGGCGAGCATGGATATGCTATTGGCGTTGTGGCGCAGCCTGAAGATGATCGAAGATGTCGGTCAGGTCTACGGTGTTCGCCCCTCAAAGCTGAATCGCCTGGGGCTGTTAAAGTTGGTGTTGAAACAGATTACTTTTGTCGGAGCGACGGAGGTACTGATTGATCGGGCGCTGGATGAATTATCGATCCAGAGCTTTGCCGGTAAGGCGTCGGGGCAAATTGGTCAGGGCATGGGGGCGGCGATCTACTGCGCGCGCATTGGCTTGGCGGCGATGACGGTGAGCCGTCCAATCGAGTGGCAGCGGGTGGAAAAGCCGCGCATACGAGGCCTGTTAAAACCGTTGTTAAAGCAGTTAACAAGGATCTTCAGTAAAGAATAGGGGGGCAGGGTGCTTTGTTATGAGAAGCAGAACACCTTCACTACACAGTTGTTATAACATTATTTTTAAGTTTGGCCATTTTGTTAGCCAATGTTTTGACTGCACACGGTTTAAGAATATTGCCTTATCTCTTTTCGGGTTGTGTGTAATATGACCTTGGTAAAGAGATGATAAGCCAAAGGCAGCAACGATATTGATGACACCGTGATTGATTCTTGCTGCTATAGCGGTTTCTTTTTCTGGCCAATGGCTCATTGCATCGAGGATATTTTGATAGGGAGCATCACCGTTTTTAATGTGCATAAATGCCTGATTTTTGACCTGCCACTCATAGTTCGGATATTTTGCCTTTAATGTATTCTCTGCTTCTCTTTCCTGGGTTAAATCTGTATCAGAGTCGTCGAAGAAGATGACATCAACATCGTTTAATTGAGTTGATTTATTATGAATTGAATCCCAATAAAGATTTCTTAAGAAGCCGGCAGCTATATAAGCTTCATTGAGATTTAAGCTTTCTACAGCAGCCAAAACCTCCATTCTCTCATTATCATTGCTTAGTAAATTTTCTAGGGTATCCATAGCTTATAACGCCTTGATGAGCCCGTTGCAGCGACTTGTTATGCCATCTCTACCTTACATTGAAAACAATTAAATTTAGAGCGTATATGAATATACTTAACATCTTTGTTATGAAATATCTTTACACACTCTTTTTCAAGCTCTGAACCAGGAGTTACCGCTCCGGTTTCATATATCATCCAATCGTTGTCGTCATATCCTCGGATGATTGCGGGATCTAAAAATGCGAACCAATCGGGCAATTTGTCACTGTTATAACGATGGCATTGTTTCTGATGTAAAAATATCGGCCCTGTCTCTGCATAAGCTTGCTTACTATCGAAAGGCATATATGAGAGGATCAATTTATTATCCCCTTCCTCTATCAATTCCAAGCAGTGACGACATGGGTTTGCTAACCCTTGAGCAAGATGCACTTCCGGAATATTATCATAGGCATCCAGCCCACCATTACGTAGCTCAATTACTTTATGAGTTGGGATTCCCTGTACTTTGAGTTTGATAAGAGGGCTCCTTAGATAACATTGCAGGCTAATAGATTTAGCAGCGTGAAAATAAATTTTGCCAAGTTATCAATTTTATAGCGACCCGATTCTTGCTAAGTTTTTATTTCTCTCAATATTAAGGTGGCCTAACGCTTTAAGCACGCGCCCAATGCTGTAGCTTGGGTTTTGTGCGATTATTGTCCCGCACAAAGTTCAAGCGGAGTGTATTGGGTCGCTGTGCCTTAACTTGTTATAAGCCTAATCGGAACTAGAGCCGCCGCTATCACCGCCACTATGATGGCTGGTGCTATGAACCCCTAGCGCCTCCTCAGTGTTCCGGCTGAATTTTGATTTTCTGATCGGTTCATCCTCAATTAGCTTTCGGAATGGCCAGGGAATATAAAGACGACTTATAACTTCTGGAGAATGATGAGATACGAGGTAGAGAACAAGTGACGCACCAAAATATGGAAGCAGCCAAGTAACGATGATCTGGCCGCGCCTCTGTATACTCGGAAGGTCTGGATCTAATGTCAGACAAATCGTGGCGAGTATGTTGATATAAACAAGTACGATTAGAGCAACAATTAATGTGACTATCATAGCTAACTCCATGCTCGGATCCTCCATGCTTTATAAAACCAATTTACAATTGGAAGTCAAACCGCAGGTTTGACTGTTCAGCCACGCAGTGGCGATTGTTGATAAACTTGTTAGTTATTTAGATCGCTGGAGGCAATCGTTTAACAACTGAATTTGGAACTACTTGTAGTAGCGCTAGTCTGCTTTTTTGCCAGAACGCTGATAATAATAACAGCACTGAACTTATAAATATTCCAGACATTGCCAAGCCTGAATTGATCATGCCAAATGAATTGAATAATTGATTAAAAGCATAAATAACATAGATCAGTGATGACACCATCAGCGCTCTTCTATCTACTGATATAGATATAGCTGCTAGCACTATATACATGACTATTACTAAAACAATACCGATAATGCTGGCCTCCCCATCCAATATTCCAATTGCAGCAAAGACCGGGTGAACAACTAAAGGTGCTGCAAGTAGGTGCAACCAAAAAGCTACATCAGATTTTCGTGTTTTTCTGTTTGGGTCTTGACCGTCCCAAATCATAGCAATGGCGAAAGTTAGCAGCCCGCACACAAAAATTAATAGATTAATTAAGTTTTTAATTGTTTCGAGTTGCGCCAGAATCACAAAGATACAGACAACTATGCTGCCTATTCCTGCCGCAACGGTTATAGGGACTTTAAATTTAATCCAGTGTAACCAGGCAGCAATAGCTCCTATACATAATAAGACAATCTTTATGTACTCATTGTTGATACCGTATGCGGACAGAGCCAAGCCAGAGAATATAGAGATATTAACGACAAACGAGGCTAATAATATTATTGCAGGAAGCGCTAATTTCTTTTTTAGAATAAAAAATTCAGAAAGAAACCAAGAGATTGAGGCAGCTATTAAAAAACCAAATACAGGTGCAATCTGGGAGGTCAGCCACCAAGATGAAATCAGTAGAACTAATGCTGAGATAGAAACAAATATGTCATTAAAACCTGAAATTAGCCTAAAGTTCTCTTCATCCACTGAATTGGTATTGGCATCTTTTGCGATATATAGCCTGAATTCGTCAACATCCTCTTTTTTGAATATTCCAGCATTTACAGCTAAATATAGATCTTCATTAGTATACATTTTATCTATTTCCCCCGCGGATTTTTCCTAACGCCGCCAACAACAGCTGAGCGTAGCGAAGTCCAGCCAGCTTTGCTGGCGATGCTGCTTGGCCTTGTTATAGTTGGTCTTGGTACACAGATGCTGATTGTGAAGTAAGTCCATGCTAACTGCCGCTAAGCCCTGTTGTTAATTATTTGAGAGATACAGTACCGTACTTATGGCTGGATGGGAAGTTACAAGTAACTGATAGATTTAATAATTCATGACGTTTATCAGTAGTGTTGTGGTTCGTGCGGTAGGTTGATATTGGTCTGATTCGAGAGTGGCATTTTTAGCACTATAACAACTATGAGGGGAAGATCTTTAGTTTTGCCATACACCGAAACAGAGAAGCAAAAGGAAAAATCTGTCCTAAATTTCACCGCCAACTGACCCGACCCTATTGATAAAGCAACTTTACAGGACAAATAAGTATGGCTGGCTCAGTTATTTTCCTAAATAATACGACCAGAACTAGTCTGATAATACCGCTATCGAATCGCCAAACTGGAATAATTACGACGCTTTAAACGTGATAGGTCCGGCCTATAGCGTCGCTGTACGGGTACTAGCGTGTGGAGCAATAACAGTGGATATTCTTATAGTTTATTTAAACCCAAAGCAAACAACGTTATTATCATAGGCGATCAACATAAAAATAAATCAAGGAAGAAAGATGATTAAAAGATTAAATAGAAAAGCGATATCTCGCCACGGGTTAATATCAACGCCGATTATAGCGACGCTGCTTTTAATATCGCCGGCTATAAATGCCTACGATTGCGACACTAACAGCCCATACCGCAAGCTAGACGGTAGCTGTAACAACCTGTTTATACCTAGCCTGGGTAAAAACGAAACAACTTTCAAAAGAAAATTCCTGATTAATAACCTCCCTGATAAGGGTGATGTGATATCCGGTACTGACTTTATAGCACTGGATCTTCCTGCACCCAGGGCAGTATCTAATGCCATTAACGATATCCAACCTTTACGCTATAGCCAGCAACAGCTTTCTCTGATGTTTGTTATCTTCGGTCAATTCTTAGCGCATGACCTTGTTGACGAGGAGGTTGATCTTGGCGAGTTCACCACCACAGGTGATTTTAGAGATGCCAACACAGCCGGCTACCCCGGGCTTTATTATAGCCCGGATGATAGCGGTATACTGAATTATGAGAATGCTATCGATAGTGAGCTCGTTGTCGACGGCGATGTCTACCTAGCGATGCAAGCCTCAAAATGTGTAAAAAATAGACGAGGGGGATGTGAATTCACCAACCGAGTGACTCATTTGGTTGATGCCTCAAATATTTATGGTTCAGACAAAGATCAAGCCGCGGGATTACGAAGCTTCACTGGCGGTTTATTAAAAACCGCCAGCTACGACATCCCTGTATTCGGGGCGCCAGACTTTGTTCCCCCTGTTCATTTAGATAACTTACCGGTGACCTATGCTGATGGTTGCAACAACCTACGCAAGGTGCTGACAGAACTTACACACACTCCTGATGAAGTCGTTACCTGTGTCGGCGATAGCCGAGGCCATGAAAATGTCATGCTAACGGCCATCCATGTGATTTGGATGCGTGAGCACAACCGTAAAGCTCTCGAGCTCGCTCTAAAATACCCTACATGGAGCGATGAAAAACTGTATCAAGAGGCACGGAAATATACTTCTGCATTGTATAGTAAAATCGTTTATGAGGACTGGCTACCCGCATTACTCGGCAGCCAATCCAATAAGATGAAAGCTTATCAAGGCTATTCTCCGTGGATAGACTCGCGTATTGATCTCGCCTTTTCCAGCTCTGCATTTAGAGTCGGTCACTCCATGATTCCCGAGAGAGTCATGCCTCAAGACGCCTGTTTGAACTCAACGATCAACGCACCTGCGCCCTTTAACAGCTTACAGCTAGCCGGTGGAACGGGCGGCCCCTTTAACATATTCGTTTTATTGGGAATAACAAAAGGAGTCGACCCTGTTTTACGCCATATGGCTCTCACCACAGCCTTCGAAATCGATACTCGAGTTGAGAATGCTATCCGCAACATACCGACACGCAACGTCTTATTTGACACCTTGGCTACCAATCTTAACCGAGCAAGAATGAACGGCATAGAAAGCTATTTACAGCTTCGCTGGCTATACAACAAAGAGGTAAACAACAAAATTTATGGGCTACCCGGCTGCCCAGCCTCTCAATGGTTCACTAGTACTAACGATCCATTGAGCTGTTTTACACACCTCACAGGAAAAGATAGCGATCAGCTACAACTGGCTGAAACACTTCAAACACTTTATGGCAAGGTCAAAAAAATCGATGCATGGGTCGGCTTAATGTCAGAGCCACATGTTGAGAATTCTTCCGTTGGTCATACCTTGGCAAACATGTTCGTCGATCAGTTTTCAAACTTACGCGATGGAGATCGCTTCTATTATAAAAATAAACATTTTGATACGGTCGCCTTAGCGACGATTGAATCGACCTCTTTTGCTGATATTGTTCAACGTAACTCAGACATCAAACGACTACCAAGCAATGCGTTTGTATCTCCGCTACCGTCAGTAATAAGCGATTATAAAGCGGATGACTGCCTCGACTAAGCGCCATCACTCAAGCGGCATGAGGCAAACTTGCCGCGAATAAAACAGGCCGCCGGGAGTCGGGGGATGCTGTCATCCTATTAATGACATCAAGCAACACAGCGTCTCACATTGCGTGAGACGCGTCTTCCGCTGCCGGCTCGCTATTTCTGAGCACTGACGTCCATCAGAGCCAGAGAGGCTAAAGGTGGTGCCGCATATACCATAGATACGCAAATTATAGGTTTCGCTAAATTCATAATTTATTTTTACGCATAACTCCGGGTACAACTGCCGCAGGCTAATAAAAAGTTTTGTGCGTTTTTTGTACAAAAGGTGACAGTGGCCGAAGGTCAGGTTGCAGGTGCCGGTTATGTTGTTTAGACATTTCTAGCAACCATATAAACTTCATTAGCCGAAAATAGATTACTTATTGTGGCCTCAACTTCTGCACCTAAAACTCTACGATAAAGCTTTTGTGCATCGTTATCTTCCCGCGTGCTCACTAAAATATGCTTAAGCTTTGAGCCTTGGTTAGTAAGATGAGATTTAACTAGTTGTAGCGACCGCTCGATTAGATCTTGACCAAACCCATTACCTTGAAAACTTGGATGAATCGCGATCTGTTCGAGCTCCAGAACCACTTCTGGCCGAAATCCACTCTTCTGCGCCCAGATGATGTAGCCTACGGTTTGACCTTCACTTTCTATGATGTAACACAGCATTCTTGGAAAAGCATTCGCTGTGCAAGACAGCCATTCTCGTGATTTTTCTTGCCTCGTAAAAGCTTCTTGATGCACTAATGCTGTACCATCAATATCGACTTCTTTCATAAGTCTAACAGTCATTTATAGCTCCTAAAATTTTTTGATTAAACAACGACCGGCTCAACTGCCTGAGGCTACTGCATTTTGTGTGGCTTTTTGCACAAAAGGTAACAGTGGTCGGAGGTCAGGATGCAGCCGCTTGTTAACTGTTTACCCAAAAGAATGGTGATATTTTACTGTACCACTTGGGATTGAATGACTGAATGCTAAAGCCTGAAAATACTCTGCTGGAACACCAGGTAATATTAATTGTGCATTAGCCTTGTAACCGAAGCGGCCATAGTATTCTGGCTCTCCAAGTAAAACACAACCTTTAGCATTGATTTTTTTTAGAAGTTTAATACCCTCATTGATTAATTTAGAGCCAATGCCTTTACTTTGAAATCTTGGGTCAACACTTACAGGAGCCAAACCATACCAATCAATGCACTCATCATTTATGGTAACTTTTGAAAAAGCAATGTGCCCGACAATTTTATCTTTATTCTCGGCAACAAGAGAAATACTCAATGCAGAATCATCTCTCATTAATCGAACAATCTCAGCTTCACGCTTGTCGCTGATTGGGTCATTCTCAAAAGCAAGAGTGATTATTTCACTGATTCTTGCACGGTCACTTTCTTTCTCGTTTCGGATTCTAATTTCTGACACGATGTATGATCTCCTCTTAAAGTTAACGCCACAAACACAGTCCAAGTGTTAGCGAAGTCCAGCCCACGAGCATTTGCAGGTGAATGTACTTTGTTTTGTTATACCTTTGGTTAATCGGCGCCTCCACGATTACCTCCTAAATCATCTGAGTAGTGGTGACGGCCTTTTACCCAGCCCGCTTTGTCTACAAAAACTGAAAATATTGTACAGAATACGACAAGACCAATGCCAATATAAGTAGCATAAGGAAATGGGCTACCTTTGTAGAAGCCACACCAAGCAAGAATTGCAATTCCAGGTAGACCCGTAATTGCACAGATAGAATAAAACAAGTTGCTGCATATAAATGGTGATTCGCTGCCTTTATTCAGGTTAGACAATCAATTTCTCCTAAGAGGTATAACGCCAATATAAGCGGCGGTAAAACCGTCCGTTTGCTTGCCTTGTTAAAAATTTACTCTGGGAAGCCACTGAAATTCTCAGACTGCAAACCTTGTTTGAGCCAACAGGCCTCCTCAGACATAAAGATATTAGCCTGCGGTTGTATATCGGGAAGATTATTTAGTGCTCCTGCAGGTACAATTAAGGAGGTTTTGGTTTTGTTTATGGATGGCACAGAGGATCCACACGCTTTGCAAAAGGACTTAGAGAACTCTCGTGTAGGGTGCTCGTAGTGAGTAACATTGTTTTTACCGCTCAGCCACTCGATGTTATCCGGATCTGTGAATACATTAGCTGCAAATGCAGACCCAGTAAGCTGTTGACATTGCTTGCAATGACAGAGATAAAAGGCCTTAAATCTATCTGCTACGGAGAACTTTACTGTGCCACACAAGCATTCTCCTATTAAATAAGCTTCCATGTGTCTTTGTACTCCTAATTTTAACGCCGCTGTGCCCAGCCTTGTTAGGTTGATTGCTCTTTGTAAATAACATTACCGCCCGTATCGTAAACGCTTTCATACTCTATCAGCGACTCTATAAAGGCGTTGAAGTTGCTGGCAAGCACTTTATAAGTACATCCTTCTGATTCTATGATAATAACCTTTGGTTCTTCACTTGATCTTCGATAGTCTAAGGCCAACCATTCATGACCATCACCTTCAATTAGTACCAATTTCTCAGGCAGCTCCCATTCTTGTGAAAGCCATTCGCTATCAAAGATTGACTGTCCTTCGTTTGGATCTAAACCATGAAAGCTTCCGATCTCATAGAACCCATCGCCAAAGTAATTTTTACTATCGCCGGGTGCTGTCTTCGGTAGTTTGAAAACGTGATTGCTATGAGTGCCTGCGTAGTTTAAATATTGAGCTGGGATCTTGAGGGCGAATTTTTTTTCAAAGAGATCGAGCCTCTCCTCAGGTGAATAAACTCTATAGTTCTCGATTTCCTGAACTTCTCCGCATTCTGGGCAGACAAAGTACGCAGTCCTATCAATAATCTCGGGTTCAGGATATTCTTTCTTGCAGCATTTCATTGGTGCATCTCTATAGCAGAACTAAAACCTAACGCCACCAATAGCGGCAGAGCGTAGCGAAGTTAGCGATGCTGTTTGGCTTTGTTATAGCTGGACCTGCAGTAAGTCCTCACTAACTAGCGCTAAGTCCTGTTGTTAATTATTTGAGAGATACAGTACCTTACAAATAGCCTGATGAAAAGGTACAAGTGGCTGATAGCTCGATGAATTCACAATGATGAGGGGAACGGTTTGCAGTAGACTGATATTACTATTGTTAGAGAGGGGGTTAGCTCTATAGCGTTAAGTTTTACAGCCGCTCTTGGCTGCTTTTTTAAGGAGTTTTTTGCAAAGCAGTAACCAATTAAAGCGGTCGTAAGCGATGATATGTTAAATTTAATAAATATTACGGCGAATCATTTTCAATGGAGAGAGGTGCAAACTCTGCAATGAGCCATTTTCTTCCGTATTCTTTAAAGTTGATTTGTACAGAGTGACTTTCACCATTTTGATGGATTGCCTTAATTACGCCAGTTCCAAACTTTTTATGCTTAACATATTCACCTACAGATACTACTCCCAGTCCCTTAATCTGGGCGGAATCAGTACTTTGAAATAAATATTTCTCAACGTAGAAATATCCGCCTCCTGTTAAAATAGCTAGGAAAATCGCTACCGATAAAGTTATTTTTAACACTTGTTGCCCCATAATATATGTATGAAATTTAACGTCTAAATCCTGGTTGCGTTTTTTTTTGCCCAATGCCTTTACTTATTGCATTCGATCTAATGAATGTCTCGACGATATTAAAATTCGGTTTTTTAGCACTGCTAACTATGATGTCTTTATGCAAAGAATGACAGAAAGCTGCTATGTCAGCTGAAGAGGTCGCCTCTATAAAACTGACACCAGAATGGCCCCCTAAGTGCAGTTCTTGAAAGTAATTCCGCTGAGGCTCGATTAAGCGTAAATGCATTTCAAAGTTACTTCGCTTACGTTTTTTATCGTTTTCCTTTCTAGACTTCAATTTATCAATGCCTAAATGCAGCACAACATATGCATCTGGGAAATCCAAGCTCCCCTTTAGGAAAGCCTCTGAGTAAAAATCCAAAACATCATCGATAGGTTGAAAATTTAAATCATCAAAAATCCAGTTGTACCAAACAGGCTGTAGGTGATCCCCATCTAGGATCGCTACTTTTCCTGACTCAGATTCATTTTTAGCCAACTCCCAACGCTTTACCTGCATCTAGAAATACCAATCATCAGGCTGATTAGATGGCCGATCAAATAACTCCTTTACCTCAGGAATACGCACATATCCATATTCCCTTTCCATAAAATAAGCTGCGGTACTCTTACCGATACCGCTAGCTCCTTCGAGACATATTATGGTCATTCAGCCCCCTTGAAAGTAACGCCAAGCACAACTGCGTAGCTAAATGGCGGGAATTTTAGTACAAAATGCATGACCGTTTGCGGAGTCAGACTGCTGGTTTTTGTTATGCGCTTAGTGCTCATTACCTGCATACACCCACATTGGCTCAGTTTTACCAGCACGCTCAAACCCCAATGCCTTGTAGAAATCAATGGCCTCACCATCTGCGGTTAGCATTTGTTGGTGAAAACCTCCGTAAACAGTTTGCATTAATTCCATCATTTTACGGCCAATGCCTTTCCCATGATACTGAGGATGAACTAACATATGTGGGTAATAAACAACTAGATACCCATCTGAAATAGCATTGCCAATACCAATTAAGCTTCCACCAACCCTTGCCGTAACCAATGAATGTGAGTTACGCAAAGCAGGAATTAATAATTCAGGTTTCTTAGCAGAAGACCAAGAGTTAGCTTTATATAGCTCGATGACTTCTTTATCGTCAATCGAATCGTTTAACCTTATTTCTATGTTCATACTGCTCTCGAATTCATTTTTATATAACGCCAGCTTTTGCGGATGGTTTGGAGCGCAGCGGAAAACCATTCCGACACTTGGGCTTGTTATGGCTAATGACCTCGATACTTAGGTTGTAGGTTTCTGCTATACACATGGTATTTTGGAAACCCTATTTTGATGTCGACCGCCTTCAAATTCAGTGCTTAAGAAGACCGATACTATTTGTTTGGCCTTTTCCAAGCTAACGTAACGTGCGGGAATGGAAATAATATTCGCGTCATTGTGAGCACGAGCAAGCGCAGCGAGTTCTGGCTCCCAAGCCAACGCACAGCGAATGTTTTGATGTTTATTTACAGTCATCGCTACGCCATTTCCACTCCCACAAATTATTATACCTAGATTAAATTTTCCGATTTCAATAGCTTCAGCCACCGGATGCACAAAGTCTGGGTAATCACATGATTCAGAACTAAAAGGACCAAAATCCTCAGATTCGATGCCTTGAGAGTCCAATAGCTCAATGATCACCTTTTTGTATTCAAATCCAGCGTGATCACCGCCTAATGCAATTTTCATTATTTAACCACTCTATTTGATCTAATGATAAAATATATAGCTTACACATAACGCCTTTAGCATTGGCTACAAAATCGACACGTAATTGCGTATGTAATTTAAGTGACGCTTTTGGTAGCCCCTTGCCTAAACTTGTTATGAATACTGGCTTGGCACCAACTTTGTCGCCACTTGTGTTTCTTATGAGCTGCCGTTGTAGTGGATAGCGCCAAAGAAACCCTAGGCTGAAATTGGTTAGCGTTCTCTAAACATGCAGAGTTTATTGAGCCAAACAAAGCACCATTAATATCTGAGGTTACAAATACGAGGCTATCACATCCTTTACACTCATGAAATTGAGCAGATTGTGTGCCTTGCTGATGAATATGATGAAGGCTTTGGTCGGCAATGATAACTTCAAATCTTGTGTCATATTTAGAGACGTACATAGCACCTTTGGATTGGCAGTAGCGACAGACGCACTCTCTAGGTGTCAATTGATAGTCATTTGAGTGCCACTTAATCTTAAAGTTTCCGCAATTGCAACTTCCTTGAATGCTCATACTAAGTACTCATAACGCCCGCTTTTGCGGATGGTTTGAAGCGCAGCAGAAAACGATTCCGACACTTGGGCTTGTTAAATGAAGGCACGGGGAAGTTCCTCAACTTTCTCTAGAATACATAAAGGCGAGGCTTCTGATAACTCCGCGTAATCTCCAAAGCCCCAAAGAACGCCAACTGAACGTAAACCATTTCCATGAGCAGATTTTATATCTACGTATCGGTCACCGACCATAACGGCATCATTATCAATGATCTTGGAATTCAATAACCCTGCTAATTGCGACTTCTTGGTAATACCAACATCCCCACCATTAATAAAGCTAAAATACTCCGATAAACCAAACAGCGACAAAATCTTTTCTGCAAAATCTCTCCGCTTAGAAGTACACACTCCAAGAGTTATATCTGCGCTCTTTAATCTGTTGAGTGCTGCAGGTATACCATCATACAACGTATTCTCAGAGTAACCTATATCAGAATAACGATCTCTATAAGTAGCTATGAACTGACCGACACTAGAAGCGTTAATTCCAGGTGCAAGCTTAAAAAATGTTTCATCGAGAGGAGGCCCAATTTCCTTTGCAATCGCACTCTCCGACACTGCGGGAAAACCATGACTTTGCAATGCATGGTTAAAACATCGCGTGATCCCCAGACTTGGATCGCTTATGGTTCCATCAAGATCTAAAACTAAAGTTGTACACTTGAATTGCATGGTATGCTCTTATCATTTAACGCCCCCATAAGCTGTGAGCAATGCTGGCGCAATTTGTTGCACCTTTTCTTTTGCAACCAGTGTGATAGCGTTGCGAATCTGACTTCATGGGCTTGTTATATTCACGTTACCACCTTTGCATAAGATGTTCTTTCTATTTCAACTACCTCAACAGTTAAAGAGGTAGATTGAATATTAAGACTTTCAAGCTCCGATAATATTGAACGAGACAGCATTGCTCGTTGTTCCAAGTTACGCCCAGATAAAATTTTTGTCGTTACGTGCACAAATGAATTTTTTGTGGAGCCAGACTGATAATAATCAAATCCCATGGTTCTACTTTTTATATCATCATCTTCGAAAAGATTAGATTTTCGGGCTCCTTGATATACTGCATCAATGAGTTTCGCTGGTTCTAAGTTTTTAGAGTGTTCAATAATGCAATGAGGCATAACTAGGCTCCGGTGAATATAACGCCTGCCATAAACCGTGGAGTTTGTTGCTGGGTTTTAGGCTATGATTCGCGAAGCGATTATCCTAAAAATCAGTAATAAACGGAGTCGGATTGCATGGCCTTGTTAGTTTTATTCTATATTAAACAGATAAGCTGTAGGAGAAATATTCTCTGTCCTGAACAAACCCAATTTTTTCATAAAGCGCCTGCGCTGAAAAATTATCTTTTGAAGTGGCTAAATCGACTCTAATAGAATCTGTATCTTTTGCTAATTTTATTGAGCAAGAAATCAGGTTGTTTGCAACTCCTTGTTTACGATAAAGTGGGGCAACAAAAAGATCATTTAGAATAATGACTTTCCCTAAAGATACAGAAGAAAAGGTATGGTAATTTAAAACGAAACCCATTGGTTTATTTTCTGAGCTGTAAGCAATAAACACTGTCGCTTCAGATCTTTCCAATCGCTCTTTTAAATATACTCGATATTTATCTGGTGCAGAGGGTTGCTTATAAAAAACCATGTACTGATCAAACAATACGGCCAAGTCATTTAGCCCCTCGGTTGAAACCTGCTTTATTTTCATAACTACTCCTTAATTAAGTTTTAAATATAAATATACAACTAACGCCGCCAACAGCGGCTGAGCGTAGCGAAGTCCAGCCAGCTTTGCTGGCGATGCTGAT
The DNA here is from genome assembly GCF_003752585.1 of Sinobacterium caligoides. Taxonomy (NCBI): domain Bacteria; kingdom Pseudomonadati; phylum Pseudomonadota; class Gammaproteobacteria; order Cellvibrionales; family Spongiibacteraceae; genus Sinobacterium; species Sinobacterium caligoides. Next base: position 135,298 of record NZ_RKHR01000008.1, on the reverse strand, counting down.
TGGCCTTGTTATAGCTGGGCTTGGTAGGTTGTTGCTGCTGATTGTGAAGTAAGTCCATGCTAACTGCCGCTAAGCTGTGTTGTTAATTATTTGAGGGATACAGTACCGTACTAACGGCTGGATTAAAAGTTACAAGCGGCTGATAGCTCAAGGTGTTATAACGATTACCGGGAGTAGTGGGCTTTGGCAGAGAGACTGGTGTGAGTATGATTAGAGAGTGGAGCTTTTAGCGCTATAATAGAGTATTCATTCACCATATTTTTATCTAAATAAGCTTAGTGGTAAGAGTGTGATTGATATTATTGCCAAAATGACGGCGGCAAAGACTTGCCCCCACGCTTGATAGCTTAATTCGGTTATTTCTAACGTTGAGTAATTAGGATTTGATTTATCATAGTATACTTTTACTTTGGAGCCTTTTGGATATTTATTAACAGTTTCGATTGCGACCCTCCAGTTACTTGAAAGGAAGTTCACTCGATGAGAATAATAACTTTTACCGGATAGTACGAAATTATATTGAATGTCGTATTTATATCCACGTCTAGTCTTCAATAACCTTGTATTTTTCACACGAGACTGAAAAATATGGCCGTCTGTTGTCGAGCTGTAATCCCCAGCATAATAGTCAATAAGTCTTGTAGGTGCGCCTGTACTAGCTTCAGAAATAAATAGCCACAATCCTACTACGAAAACAATAAGAAATACGTCGGAGATAGTACGCATCAAACCTTATGCTCAATAAAGCACGGCATATTGGCAGATACTACTCTTAATAATTTCCATGGCATGGGGTCGTTAGGCATCCTCAGCTCTTCCGTGCATATAACGCCGCCAACAGCGGAAAATTTGTCCGACAGCAGCGCCTTGTTAGCTTTTACCTGCATGACTCAACAACCCTTTTATGCGCTATATCCACTGCATACCAGCAAGAACAATCTTCTTTTTCTGGCAGACTATTACTTGAAACGACAAAATGCAGGGTTAACTCTGTATTTGCCGGGTATTGATCTAATTCTATTGTGATGCGGTTTACATCGATGGATACAGGGTAATTATCTAGCGTCACCTTACCTAGGTTAAGCCTTGAAAATAACCATTCGCCATCTTCAGTTCCGATAACAACTAGCTGCCCCTCTCTTTCCCATTCCCATGCATCTAAGCCTTCTCCGGAGCAAGCATCACCTTTTGCTTCATTGTCGCTCCAAGTACAGGAAAACTTTAAATTTTTTATTTGGCTTGGAGATACCAAAGTTAAAAGAACCCCAATACTACCCTCTACCTCCATTCCTTGGGGAAGAATTGGCTTTATTTCAGCGATAGCAATTGACGCATTAGAAATATCTCCATCGGAAGCATGGATCTTAAAGCCAACATTTCCTATTTGAGTTCTAATATTTTCATTGTCTATCTTCAATTAATTCTCCGATCCAGATTGGAAGCTAACGCCCGCATTTGCGGAAGGATTGGAATGGATTGGTTTGTGCGATAATGGCGTAGCGATGCACAAACCAAGCAATGGAAATACTTTCCGGCAACATGCTCTTGTTATGTTTATTATTATAAATACAAGCTATTTTTGGTGGATATGTAGTTAGTTAGTTATATGTCTAACTTGACGAATTTTTCACGATAAGCCTTCAATACATTAATTAGCTCAGGTAAGTCGCCGTTATTAAAGGCGAAATTATAATTTAGATTGAGTATGAATACTAGCCTTTCACCTTCGTGCATATTTGAGCCAACACGCCATTTACCGCCACCCAAACTGATAGATTTTTGGTCAGTTTCACCTTTTGGTAAATTAAATTGATACTCTAGATAGTTAATTAGTTCATCAGCGCTACCTGCAGTTATTGATACTCGCTGAATTCTAGTGCCTGGCTCAGGTTGCCGAGTTAATACCAGAATAGGTTTTTCACCTGTAGCATCCTTTATCTCCGAGTAGACGTCGTAACAACATTTTATCCCACCAGAACCGCTGTAAGATTTAATGCCAGTATTTACGGCTCCATTTTGAAATGATGCATCTTGACGCTTTGTTAAATTATCTTTGTTACTTGCGCAAGCTACAAGAAATATAAAAAGTGATAGAAAAGCGACTTTTAAAAGTGACATATATATACTCTATTTATTTTAGTGAGGTAGATTTACACATAACGCCACCAACACGCGTAGCTTTGTAATGAAGGCGAAGCCGCAATGAAAAAGCTATCGCCGTTCTTGGTTTTGTTATGTGCTTGATCCATTATTCTTATTAAACTTTTCCGTTTGGCGTTTTTGGCGAATTTTATTTTTTAAAGATGATTTTTCCGCCAATAATTCAATGTTGTGCTCGAACACATATTTCTTGAATTCTGGGCTTCCATAATTGTAACCTGACTCACGGACAGTTTGCTTAATAGTCATGTGAATACTATTCGACATTTAAAACACCATTGGCTTTTTTGACTACATAACGCTTAGGTAATGGGCAGCTTTGCTGCGAAGCAGCGCTTAAAGCTGTCCAGCCGCAGGCGCCATTGACCGTTTTGTTATGGCTGAACAACGAACTGCTCATGGCATTCAGTGCAAAGCCAGTTATTATTTTCATGATTATGATAGCCAATTCCATGTTCAGGGTCATCAGACTTATGAAGTTTCCACCAGCATACTTGGCAGTGATCGTGATCCCAGTTGTCAGCATCAGAGGGCCAAGATTCTTTAACCCACTGTTTGGTTTTAGCCCAGGTTACAGGCTCATCGACATCTTCTTTCTTCCATTCACTGCCGTGAATAGTAACGTAAGTATTCGACATTATTTAGGGTCCATAACGCCGCCAACAGCGGCTGAGCGTAGCGAAGTCCAGACAGCTTTGCTGGCGATGCTGATTGGCCTTGTTATAGCTGGGCTTGGTGCACTGTTGCTGATTGTGAAGTAAGTCCATGCTAACTGCCGCTAAGCCGTGTTGTTAATTATTTGAGGGATACAGTACCGTACTAATGGCTGGATGGAAAGTTACAAGTGGCTGATAGTTGAATGGGTTTACGACGATTAGGCAGGTTTGTAGGCGTGGAGCGAGTTCTGATAAGTAAGATTAGAGAGTGGGGCTTTTAGCGCTATAACGCCTAAATAAGCGGCGAAGTGCGTAGCACTTTGTCGCGCTTGATTGCCTTGTTATATCCCGGTGGTTATTCACCTGCGTAACCCTCTTGCCAAAACGATTGGCCTAGCTTGTACTTGTCTATATTGAAGCCTTGGGGGTATTTTTCAAAACCAGAAACTCCTTTTAGTTTTTCAACTACCTTCAATGCTTCTGCCTCGGATTTGTAGATGCCAATAGTCTTAGTGCTTTCTTCACCTTCACTATAAATATGAGTATGTTCTAAAAGGTATACGTACTCCATCATGATCCCTTAGGCATATAACGCCGCAAACACCGGTGGCAAAAGTGGAGCGAAGCGGAACTTTTGACATCGGCGTGCTTTGCCTTGTTAGAGCTTGTGGCTAGATAGTAATGCATTGATGTATTTAACCATTTTTATACCAGGATAATCTAGGTAACACTCACCCTTTGGATTAACACCTCTTTTGTATTTTGGGTATGCTCGACGATAGTAGCAATCCCAGTAGCTATATACACGCTGCCTGGTTTTTTCATAGTGTTCCGGGTTTTCAGATATGTAGGACACCAAATTTTCTTTATTGAGAATTTCTCTTTTTTGATAGATAACCTCAATAATTTCTATGACGTATTCACCAAGAAGCTGAAGGATATAGGGAGCGGTGAATGAATTATTTGATGTTACGAATTCCCTCAAACATCTTTCTCTAACGAAACCATCATGGTGCCTAGAGTATAAACAATAAACCATTTCCTTCTGAGTCAAAGACAGCTTCTTCAGTTTTTCAAGCTGTCTTTCGTCTGTATAAATCCTAGCAGGTATGGACAACATGTTCGTTTCAAAGCTAACTTCAAACGGCTCATATGACTGATGCTTCGAACTAAGATCGATGGTGGCTTCAATTATTTTTATGTCTTCAGCAAGACATGCTGGAAACCTGCTTTCCAACTTCTCGATGTACATACTCGTATGCTCTAACAGCGTATTACACCGCAAGCTGCGGTGTATCACAGTTGCGGTGTAATTCTGGGGTTAATTATTTTAGTTGCCTATAAATTACATGATTAACATAAGCTTATCTACCTTCAATAAAAAGCCTTTCAGAATTACACCGCAACTTGCGCGTATATTAGAACTACACCGCAACATTTATGGGTATTAATATCAGCTAGTTACCCGCCGTCGGCTTATTTTTGGGCTAACTTCTAACGCATTGATGCTGTAGGTGAGGGGTAATTTAGCGGCAATAGTGCCGAAATTACCTTTGCTGATTTGAGCGGCCTGATTTGTTCGTTTTTTAAGCACCTTTTGAAATAATAATCAGGGCGGCATATCGCTCATCGCGATGCGGTGTTATTTTTTTTAACTCGTTGATTATTTTTTTAAGATGAATATTTATAGAGGGTTACCGATAGGAGTTGGATAACAATATAGGCGCACGTTGCGCGTGTATCTTATTCAACGCGCCTATTATATTGGCAGCTGCTCATCTTTATATGCTGCAGCTAGTGCTGGTGTTTCTCGCAGAATCAGCTAAGTATTCTTGTTCGCGCTGCCACCTTCTGACTTTCTCTGACACTATAGAGACTAATTCAAAACGTTAGTGGGACGGTGCCATCATCGAGGGCAATGTGACCCACCACTGTTAATGGGTTGGCTTTGTTGTCGGTGCTGTCGTGGTGATAGATACCCTTGTAAAACTTGGGGGTGACATCGACGCGGCTGTTACACGCATCCCAATCAACTGAGCTCTGCAGATATTGCCCAATCTTCGTTAAACGTCCCAGCGCGAAGGTAGCGACAGGTGGGCGAAGGTCGCTCACCGTGGTTAGAATACTGACAGGTTTTACCTGTGTTGTTGTTCGTGGGCATAGTACACCTCACCTCACCTCACCTCACCTCACCTCACCTCATCTCACCTCAGCTCAGCTCAGCTCAGCTCAGTTTAGTTTTAGTGTCTGTGAATGCGGGCAAGATCAGCTCTCGATCGTTTGTATTGTTATATTGGATTTTTTTTTCATTCCTTTAAAATTAAATGAATGAAAACTAGCGTTTTTTAATTCCGCAACAATATGATGTATACGCCTTTTTTACAGTCTTTCTGCTCGGTTTAGAAGGAAACTAGCCTACACTTTTAAGTGGGCTGATTGATTAGGAGTTAGCCTGATTTTCGACGTATGGAAACGTCGGCTCGCTGAAAATTAACTGGCGACAGGTGGTGCGGTATTGTACTTGTCGCAATAGGTGGTATCCGATGGATTATCGTCCCTATTTACTCTGCTTGAGCTTGGTTATTGCGCCTGGTTATGTCGCCCCCGTCATCGCTGAGAACTGTTCGACATCGTCGAGGGAGGACTCGTTAACCATATTAAGTATCGTGGAGCGTGTCGAACTGACGGCGGCCAATCGGGTGGTGGAGGCGCTGGTTGACACCGGCGCACAGACCACCTCGCTCGATGCACGCAACGTGCGTATCGAGCGGACTAAAACAGCCTTTTATGTCGATTATGAGTTGGTTGACAGAAAGACCGGGCGAGTGAGTCATCATCGCGATGACGTGGTGCGGATGGTGCGCATTATTCGTCATGATGGTAGCCGCTTGCTGCTGCCGGTGGTGAAAATGCATCTGCGTGTTGCCGGCGTCACCCGTTATATTGATGTCTCGTTAATGGATCGGCGCGCCTTTCCCTATGCGATGTTGCTGGGGAGAAACTTCATGGGCGATACGATACTAGTCGGTAATAGGCCGCTAGCTTCGGCGGCCGATACGGCGCCAGCGCAACAGCTTGCCGACAGGAGTTAGTGAGGGCTGGTCGACTCTGTTGGTGTTCAGTGAGAGGAATGGGTCATGATTGAGAGAGTTGACGGTCCATTTGACGAGGTGATGCTAACGATCAAGTCGTGTTCTGGTGCTGGCTTATCGATGCGCTTCCTGTTGCGAGAATTATCAATAGAGTTGCGAGCCATCGCCGAGGAGGGGCGTTGCACGCTGCTGGTGATTAGTCATGAGGGTGACGACTTTAATCACGCGTTGGGGAGTAGCGCCTGGTATTGCCATGCGGGGGCGGCACAAGAGGTTCGTCCGGCCCTATTAATGGATGTGCTGCTGCGTTTAGAGAGTTTTCCGGCGCCAGTTATCCTCTGTGTCGAGGGTGGCTGCTTTGGTATAGCGTTACTGATGGCCAGTAGCTGTGACATGGTGCTAGCCGAACGGGACAGCTTATTCTCCTTGTCAGGCATAGATCAGCTGCCATGGGCGCGACAAATTACCGGCTATATGCAATCTGTGATCGCTGCGGGGGTGCGCTCGCAGGATTTATTTGGCGCGGTTAGGGCGCGGCGCATCGGTCTCGCGACACAGGTGTTTCAAGACGAAGGTAAGCTGACTGCGCTAATGCGCTGTAAGGCGTCACTGTTGGCAGGTCTGTATCCCTAGCTAGGACGGAGACGGTGATGTTATTTTCCGCTTGCGATCAGCTGTAGTTTTTTACTGCGCGAGAGTTTCTTAATGGCCGCTTCTCGTTTGCTTGCTGCTGAGCGGCTGCTGTGTTGCTCACGGTAGACTATCGTCACTGGTGCGCGGCCGTAGAAATATTTTGCGCCCTTGTTGCCTTGTCGCAAGTGGGTCTCGTGATGCTCGTCGAAGCGCCTTTCCGCATCTGTGGAGATACCGGTATAGAGGCTCTGATCGCTACAGCGGATGATATAGACCGTCCAGTCGGCCGCACTGCCCGGGGCTGGAGGTGTTACCGTGTTGGTAAGGCTAGTCGGTTCTGGCCGCTGTTTGCTCATGGGGGGGAATCGCTTGTGTTGACGCTATTGCGGCGTAGTATAAGTCGGGTGGCTGAGATTATAACGAATAACAATAATAAGGTGTCAGTATGAGTAATAGCGCTATCTTATTTACCGTCCTCGCCCTGTTTGCTGAAGCAGCACCAGGCTAGTTGCTGGCTTCTCGTCATCGCTGACAGTAGTGTCGCCTTAGCCTTATGCTAAGTGTTAGATAGACTGTGTCTGTCGCTGACTGCAACGGTGAGCTCTGGCAGCTGAATTGTTGGCAGCGTTCAAAAACCATTCGATCGACATAACCTTCTGTATTTAATGTCTTTGTCACTGTTGTTGGTCGGTTATCCTAATACTTACCCACAGAAATTGGGGACAAGCGCAGCTCGTGTGAGCGTGTCTTGTGTAGCGTGTTGATGGTGTCGAATTGGCGGTGTCGAATGGGTGGTGTCGAATGGGTGGTGTCGAATGGGTGGTGTCGAATTGGCGGTGTCGAATGGGTGGTGTCGAATTGGCGGTGTCGAATTGGCGGTGTCGAATTGGCGGTGTCGAATGGGTGGTGTCGAATGGGTGGTGTCGAATGGGGGGCGTCGAATTGCTCCGGCTGACTCGTTGCCTGCTGTGTGTCGCCGATGTTAATGGTCGCTGTATGGTGGTTGCTGTGAGCTAAGTTGCTGTTCGTTAATCTATTGATAATAAGCTTGTATAAAGGCGACAAATGCAGGCTAAGAGTTGATCAAAAAACAACCAGAATTGATGGGCTGCGCCAGTAGTGGACTTGGGGCAGGAGTCGACCTATTGCACACATGTTTGTCCACAGAATTTGGGGAAAAGATTACAATCGGTAATAATTGGTGGTTCTTGTGCACAACTGTTTGTTCTGGTTAAAAAACAGGCAAATCAGGGTGGGAATAGCTGGAATATGTGAATATAAGATAATAACTGTAAGGTATATCGACGAGAAATAGAGCGAAAAGTTATATCAACTCAGTCAAATGCCCCTGATTTAGAAAAACGGGTCGTTTTTTTCCACAGTTTTTATCAGCATCAAATAGGGGCTGTTTGCGCCCTTCTATAGAAGAAGGAAGCCCCCTTGAGAAACGGGTAGAGAGCGCCTTCTTTTTATTACGTTTATTGGTGACGTGATGAGGTAATTGGCCGACTGTGAAGTTTGGGCTATAATCCGCGCCTTGAATGACGAATCTTATCGGCAGGACGTTGTTCGCCGTTATCGCGATAGCGTTTACGGCCATTCCCGTATGTTTTGCTGTCTACGGCAGTAGCGCCTATAGCGCTACATCGCAGGACAGACCCACTACACTTTAATACCCACCTAGCGGTTTACTCCTCTGTGTGAACAGAGCTCGCGGTTCGCTGTCGGTTGGGTAAGTTGTGGGTAAGATAATTATTATTAATATTTCAAATAGATAGATAGGTAGTTGAGGCGTAAGCATGGCGAAGGTGGTGGTGATATATTCAGGTGGTATGGACTCTTATACCGTACTCAACAAGGCGTTACAGCAGGGCCACGAGGTGTTTGCGTTGTCGTTTAACTACGGCCAGAAACACAGTCGAGAGCTGATCTGTGCCAAGCAGGTCTGCGAGGATCGTGGTGTTACGCACAAGATGAGTGATATCACCGCCATTGCCGATTTGTTGCAGAGCTCATCGTTAGTGAGTAGTGACATAGCGGTGCCGGAGGGACACTACGAGGCTGAGAGTATGAAGTCGACGGTGGTGCCTAATCGCAACATGATCTTGATTTCACTGGCTATTGGCTATGCTGTCGATATCGGTGCGGAGGCAGTCTGGTATGGCGCGCATTCCGGTGATCACACCATATACCCTGACTGCCGTCCTGAGTTTGTCGAGAAGATGAACGAGGTGTCTCGCCTCGCGAATTTCGAGGTGGTCGATGTCTACGCCCCCTACCTCTACAAAAACAAGACCGATATCTTGCGTGATGGTCTGGCGATGGATCTCGACTATGGCGAGACCTGGACCTGTTATAAGGGGCTCGAGAAGGCCTGTGGCCTATGCGGTTCCTGTGTCGAACGTCTCGAGGCCTTCGCGGCATTAGAACGCCGCGACCCGGTCGCTTACGATTAACTTAGTTGTTTGATTTTAAATGAACTTTCGGACTTAAGCACAGGGGCGTTATGGCCGTTTACAGCGTCAAAGAGATGTTTTATACCTTGCAGGGCGAGGGCGCTCAGGCAGGGCGACCTGCCATATTTTGCCGTTTCAGCGGTTGCAACCTATGGACCGGTCGTGAACAGGACCGGGCCAGCGCCGACTGTCGTTTCTGTGACACCGACTTTATTGGCACAGACGGTGTCGATGGTGGTAAGTTCCGCTCGGCCGATGCCCTGGCCGATGCGATCACGGGACTCTGGCCGAGTGCAGAGGTGCCCTGCTTTGTGGTGATTACCGGCGGTGAGCCGGCGCTGCAGCTCGACGAGGCGCTGGTGACTGCGTTGCACCAACGAGGCTGTGTGATTGCCATCGAGACGAACGGCACGCTGCCGTTGCCTGCGGCAATTGACTGGGTCTGTATTAGCCCCAAACAGGGCAACGAGGTGGTACTGCGTGAGTGTGACGAGCTGAAGGTGGTTTATCCACAGCAGGGTATCGACCCTGCCGACTATTTGCACATCCAGGCGCAGCGCTACTATATTTCGCCGGAGAATGACCCCCATGCGGCGGAGCTATCGCTGTTGGGCACGAGCCGCTATCAGGAGGCGATCGACTACTGCCTACAGCATCCGCAGTGGCGCTTAAACTTACAGCAGCATAAGGTGCTGAACATCGCCTAGGCTGATGGCTCTAAGGCCGACAATCATGGATAAAGGGGCGTATCGTGGCGCGTGAGATAGAGCGTAAATACCTAGTGAATAGCAGCTGTTTTAAGGACCTTGCAAGCAGCTCGCAACGCATTGTGCAGGGCTATTTGAGTCGCGTGAAGGAGCGAACCGTTCGCGTGCGTATCAAGGGCGAGCGCGGCTTTCTCACCATCAAGGGCGAGAGCGATGCCGCGGGCCTATCGCGCTATGAGTGGGAGCGTGAATTGCCGCTGCTCGAAGCGGAAGAGCTGTTGAAACTGTGCGAGCCGGGAGTGATAGAGAAGCGCCGCTACCTCGTCAGCTACCGCGAGCAAGTGTTTGAGGTCGATGAGTTCTACGGTGATAACCGTGGGCTGGTGGTGGCTGAGCTGGAGCTCGAGGATGAGCAGCAGCAGGTGCATAAGCCGCAGTGGCTGGGTCGAGAGGTCACCGGTGAGGTACAGTATTACAACGCCAGGCTGATCGAAGCCCCCTATTGCCGCTGGTAAGGCGGCGACTATATCGAGCCCGCGCTGCCGTCGCCTCGCGCAGCCTTATGCGCGAGTTTATTGCTGCGTTGATGACCTTGTCGCCGCAGAGAATTATCCCCAGCTTGCGACGAAGGCCTGTTCTTTTGCCATCTGCTCGATGATCAGCGGCTGCTCGTTGAGGCGCTGTAAATAAGCGTGTAGTTGTGGCCAGCGCTGCTCATCGACTTGATACTGGGCTTGTCCGAGGCTGATGAAAATGCTGGCTAGGCTGATATCGGCGACACTGAGCTGGGCGAATAGCAGACCTGTGGCGGGGGCGACCTGCTCGAGATAGTCGAGTAGTGGTGGCATCTGCTGCTCGATAGCTTTCTGTACACGGGCCTCGTCGGTGGTTTGGCTATACAGCAGTGGTTGCAGCACCCGCTGAAAGTAGATGATATCCAGCGCCACGCTGGCGAGGGCGTCGCCGGCGAAGTTCATTAGCCAGCGAGCCTGCGCCCGCTGTTCTGCCGTCGTTGGTAGCAGCGCGGGGCCGTCGTAGCGGTCGTCGAGATACTCGGCGATAACGCTGGAATCGGCGATAGCGAAGTCGCCGTCGACCAGGGCGGGAATTTTTCGCAGCGGGCTGATCTGTTGAAAGTCTTCGTCGAACTGCCCAGGTATGGCGGTGATGTGCTGATAGTCGAGCTCTTTGACGGCGAGACAGAGCATGGTTTTGCGCACGAAGGGGGAGAGCATGACACCGTGTAATGTGATCATCGATCGGTCCTTTTATCTTTATGTTATTAGTTACTTCACTTTTGCAAGTGAGTTAGGTTGAGCTTATCTAAGTGACTTTCATTATGCAAGTAACTAGGTGAGTGTTATCGTAGTGGGATGAAAAAGACTGAAAACACATCCGTGGCAGGCGATGCCCCCGCGTCATCGAGCAGACGCTCTTCCTGTGCCATAAGCTGCGGCCTCGACCTGCTGGGAGACAAGTGGAGCTTGTTGATTATTCGAGACATGTTTCTCGGCGCGCAGACCTATGGCGAACTACAGGCGAGCAGTGAGGCAATTCCAACCAATATCTTGTCGTCACGTCTGAAGCGCTTACAGGCTTCTGGGCTCGTCACTCGCAGCGCTTACCAACAGCGGCCCGTGCGTTATCACTATCAGTTAACAGAGAAGGGGCGCGATCTTGGGCCGTTATTGATTGAGTTGATACGTTGGTCGGATAAGCATATTGCAGGGGTACATATCGATGAGCGTGTGCGTGGCTATCTGCGCTGAGTTGATTCGGGGCTGAGCTGATTCTGGGCTGGCGGCGGGTCGGCAGCCCAGCTTGTGATACTCGAGTTAGTCCGCTTCACACTGGCTGATGAGCGCAATGAGTGATTCTTCGGCTTCGACGATGAGGGGCTCGTCACAGCGCAGGTACTCCTCGCTGATCTTATCGAGTTTACGCTTGAAGAAGCCGTCGCTGCCATCACTGGCGAGAAACTTCTTATACAGTTTATCTTCGTCTAGACAGAGGTTGATGACGCGCTCGAGGAACAGGCCGGTGTTGTCGGCCTCGACCGCCTCGAGGGCCTGGGCGACCTCCACCAAATACACCCCGTTGGAGTTGTAGACGAATTGTGCGAAGCCGCCTTCTTGTACGTCGTAACAGAACAGTGCCAGCAGCGTGTAGAGGTTGCAGGGGTTGTCGAGGTCGTCGAGAATGCTGGCGGTGAGGCCGGCTTCGCGTTCACTGAGACACTTATCGATGAGTTTTGTTTGGAGATCCATGGCATCCTCGGGCAGGCTGTGCGTGGTAGGCGGTTGCTTGATTGGCTGACATTGTATCATTATCAGCGAGAGCAGATGATGATCTGCTTGACGCTAGGGGGGCAATCTCAGCGAGGAGGCTATGGTAGTCTTCATGACAGCCAACAAAAAATTTAGGAGAAAGCTATGGCGGGAGCAAGCCTGTTAACCCTGCTCGATGATATTGCAACACTACTCGATGACGTCGCGGTGATGACCAAGGTCGCCGCAACCAAGACCGCGGGGGTGCTGGGCGACGACTTGGCGCTGAATGCGCAACAGGTCTCCGGTGTGCGGGCTGACCGTGAGTTACCGGTGGTCTGGGCGGTGGCCAAGGGTTCGTTAAAGAATAAGGCGCTGCTGGTGCCGGCGGCGCTGCTGATCAGTGCGTTTATTCCCTGGTTGATTACGCCGATGCTGATGTTAGGCGGGCTCTTTCTGTGCTTCGAAGGTTTCGAAAAGGTGTTCGAGAAACTGTTCCATCACAGTAATGAGGGGAGCCAGCAACGCCTTGAGGCGCTGGTTAAGGAAGATGTCGACATCGCCGCTTTCGAGAAGCAGCGGGTGAGCGGCGCGATTCGCACGGACTTTGTGCTCTCGGCAGAGATTATTGTGATTGCCTTGGGGGTGGTGCAGGCCGCGTCACTGCCGACTCAATTAGGTGTATTGTCGGCGATCGCGCTACTGATCACCGCCGGCGTCTACGGTTTGGTTGCGGCCATCGTCAAGATCGATGACTTGGGCTTTTACTTGGTGAAGGTGTCACAGCTGGGTTCGTTGAAGCAACGTTGCGGCGCGTTCTTGGTTGCCTCGGCACCATATCTCATGCGCGGCTTGACGATTGTCGGCACTGTCGCGATGTTTTTGGTCGGCGGCGGTATCATCCTACACGGTATTCCGGGTTCGCATGCCCTGCTCGAACATAGCGTCGCCTGGGTCGCATCGTGGCCGACTATTGGCGGTGTTGCCGCCGTGGTGGCGCCGCCTGTACTGAGCGGTTTGTTAGGCGTGGTTTGTGGGGGCGTCGTATTGTTGGCGGTGACGGCGGCCAAGGCATTAAAAGGCGGAGCTGAATAACAGTTTAGGTGTTATGGCTAGTATTGAGGCTTGTTAGATAAGTATAATTATCAATCTTTTTTGGTATAACTGCGAATATTCTTATTACAGATAAAGGGCATAATAGTGGGCGTACACACAGAGTGTGTCCTCCACATCCAAGGTCTTTTTAAAACCGTTCAGTCGCCCCCGGCTGAACGGTTTTTTTTTGCCTAGCGCTGGGCTATTAACACTGAAAAATAAGTATAAATAGCACTTCTTTCGGTATAACTGCGAATAGTTTCGCCGTCGATAAAGGGCATAATAGCAGGCGTACACACAGAGTGTGTCCTCCACATCCAAGGTCTTTTTAAAACCGTTCAGTCTCCCCCGGCTGAACGGTTTTTTTTTGTGCTGTGTTTATTGTTGAATATTCGCGAATAGGTATATGTGGCAATAGCTTCAGTATAACTGCGAATAGTATCTCGATGGCCGATTGGCATAATAGAAGGCGTACACACAGTGTGTGTCCTCCACATCCAAGGTCTTTTAAAACCGTTTAATCCCCCCAGATTAAGCGGTTTTTTTTCGTCCGTCGGTTAGCCAACGGAGTAAATCTCGATACACATCACGGTAATTGATCTCGTTGAATAACTCGTGCCGGGCATTGGCGTAGAGCTGAACGTCGACGGGATTGCCGTGCTGACGCCAGAGTGTAGCTAACTTACTGACACCGACGCCCATGCCGCCGACGGGGTCCTGCTTACCGGAGAGAATATAGAGCGCTAACCGTTGGTCGACGGCGGCGATGCCTCGGGCGTTAATGGTGAGCAGGCCACGACAGAAGCTCTGCCAGAAGCCGATGCTGCAGTCGAAACCACAGAGCTCGTCGTCGAGGTAGCGGTCGACCTGTTCCGGGTCACGGCTCAGCCAGTCGTAGTCGGTGCGCTGGCCGTTGACCTGCTTGTTGAAGTGACCGAAGGAGAGTTTAGCGATCAGCTTGCTGCTTTGGGCCGGGCTGAGCCGCCATTGTTCGAGCCGAGTGATGGCCTGTAGCGCTTTAACTTCCATGGGCTTTGGCAGGTTAGAGCCCGAGAGTATGAGGCCGTCGTAGAACGCCGGTTGCGAGGATTGCACCTGTTTGCGCATGACACAATGTTGGGCCATGAACGAGCCCATGCTGTGGCCGAGTAGCAGTAGCGGTAGCCCATCAAAGCGTTGTCGACAGTGTTCGGAGACGGCGATGGCGTCATCGACTAGGCAGGACCAGCTGTCGGCTTCGCCGGTAAAGCGTTGGCAGTGCCCGAGCTGCTCCGCCTCGGGGCCGTGGCCACGATGGTTATGGGCGACGACATGCCAGCCATGCAGGGTTAAAAATTCGGCGAGACGCTGGTAGCGGCCGCAGTGCTCGGCGATGCCGTGTAATAGCTGGATGACGCCGATTGGCTGGTCTTGGCTGGGCCAGTGATGGACGGCAATGCTAGCGCCGCTGGGACGTGTCAGGGTGTCGATGCTGGGCTGGCTCATAATACGCTCATGTCGATGATAGTGTGGGTGGATGGCGTTGCGTGTAAAAAATATTTATAGCCTTCACAACGATTAAAAGCCAGCACCGATGTTCATATGCCGTTGTTATTTAACGGAGCAGGTCTCACCAGTGTGGGCGAGGGGGGGCTCCTTGGCGTGTCGGCGGTGCTCTCTATGGTCATGCATGGCTAACGCTACTGCGCGTTATCGTGTTGAATATCGAGCTCGATCAGTCGACGCAGCTTGTTGATCTCTTCGCTAGACAGTTCGCCGCGCTGCGCCAACAGCGCGATGACGGTGGTGTGGTCGAGCTTGAGCACGCGCTCGGCAAAGTAACGGACTCGCTTGGCTAGGCCGGTCGGGCGATCAATCATTGCGCGGTAGAGGAAGACGCCGTGGAAGTTATCTCGGCTCAGCAACCCCTTTTTAGTTAATCTATCCATCACCGTCTTGGTGGTGGAGTAGGCCCAGTCATTGTCGAGTTGATCGTGCACCTCGCGAATACTCTGCTGACCGTGCTGCCACAGCACCTGAAAAATGTCGTGCTCGGCGCGAGAAAGATCCGGTAGTTGATGTAACTGCATAACTCCCACTGTTTGACGGTCGGGGTGATTTTTATTGTTAGAATAACGGCGTCTATCGACCACAGAAGCGTTTAAATAATAAACGATTCGTTAGCCAAGTCTAGTGTCTAGAATGATTTAGCCGTTGTTAGATCGCCAGTTCTTGTTGGCTGGCAGGCTTGTCCGTCGCTAGCCTCGCACCGTGGTTCCGGGTTGACCAGTGAGGTGGTATATTTGTCTGCCAATAACGGCCGCGCCGCCCACTATGATAGGCAATGAAACATGTTGAAAGCCCTGTTACTCGACCTCGATGAGACACTTTGCGATACCACAGGAGCCAATCGTCAGGCGTTGGCGGCGATGGCCGAGCGTGCTTGTGATCAGTTCGTCTCGCTCGACGCTGCACTTTTCTCGCAGCGCTATCTCAGCGGCATCTACCGTGACTTCGACGCGGCGCAGAGCGTCCGTTATCTGCCGGTGGTGGATGAGGCGGCGTTCCGCGTGCGCTTGATCCGCGACCTGTTGGACGAGCAGGGGGGGGCTTGTGCGGAGGCAGAGGCAGAGGGGCTGCAGCGTTGTTTTGATGAGGCGCGCCAGGCGTGTTTCAACTTTTTCCCGGGTATCAAGGCGAAATTGATTGAGTGGCGTCAGCGTTACACGTTAGTGGTGATCACCAACGGCCCCGAGTTCTCCCAGCTCGCCAAGGTGGCGGCGGTGAGTCTCGGCGACTATGTCGACCATATCATCATCGGAGGCCAGGAGCCGGAGCAGAAGCCGGCGCCGAGCATTTTCGCCAAGGCGCTGCGTCTGGCCAACTGCTCGGCTGACGAGGCGATACATATCGGCGACTCGTTGGCGGCGGACATCCAGGGGGCCAACGACAGCGGTATTCGCTCGTTGTGGGTCAGTCACGGTACCGGCAACGATAGCGGTGTGATGCCAAGCGATGTGGTGGCGTCGCCAGCGGAGCTGATCGCCTTTGTCGATGCCTTGGCCGAGCAGTAGTTTGCCAGGTGAGCCTATCGGGCGAGATTGCCGGCTGAGCTAAGACGAGGGTCTGTTTGCTGTTACGATTGTTTCATCGCGACGCCGCTATCTGTTAAAATTCACTCTACAACACATCAGCCGTTCGAGAGATAACCCCCTCATGGCTGGCGATGTGGTCTTGCACTCACTTACGAGAACAACTTTGTCCCAATCCAGCCCTTTTTTCGACGTCATCGTGATCGGTGGCGGTGCCTCTGGCCTGATGTGTGCCATGACTGCTGGCCGACGTGGCCGTAGCGTTTTAGTGATCGATGCCAGCAATAAGGTGGGCAAGAAGATTCTGATGTCCGGCGGTGGTCGTTGTAACTTCACCAACATGGAGGTGACACCGGAGCACTATATCTGTGCCAACCCCCACTTCGTCAAGTCGGCGCTGACCCGCTACAGTAACTGGGACTTTATCGGCATGGTGCTCGAGCACGGTATTGCCTACCACGAGCGCAAGCACGGGCAGTTGTTCTGTGATGACTCGGCGAAAGACATCTTGACGATGCTGTTGCAGGAGTGCGAGCAGGCCGGTGTGAAAGTGACGACACATTGCAAAACGACGCAGGTGAGGCCTCCGGGTAAGGAGGGCGAATACTATCGCCTATCGACGAGTCAGGGCGAGCTGCGCTGCGCGTCGCTGGTCATTGCCACCGGTAGCCTGTCGATACCGACGATGGGGGCGACGGGCTTCGGGCACGACATTGCTCGGCAGTTTGCCATTAACGTGTTGCCGCTGCGGGCAGGGCTGGTGCCCTTTACCTTTAGTGATGGCTTTAAGGCGATCACTGAGCGTCTCTCAGGGCTGGCGCTGGATGGCACTCTCAGCTGTGGTCGTCACAGCTTCAGCGAGGCGATTCTCTTTACCCACCGAGGTCTCAGTGGCCCGGCAGTGTTGCAGCTCTCCAACTACTGGCAGCCAGGTGACGAGATCTGTCTGGATCTATTGCCCTCGCTGGATATGGGCGAATGGCTGAAGGCGCAGAAGAGTCGCAGCCCGAAGAGCCTCGTGCGGACACTCGTGGGCCAGCATTTGGCGAAGGCGCTGGTGGTCGAGCTACAGCAGTTGTTCTGGCCGGCACAGAGTGAGACGGCCATTGCCGAAGCCACCGATAGCCAGTTGCAGCAGATCGGTGACCATATTAACGGTTGGGTCTTGAAACCTTCGGGGACAGAAGGTTATCGCACCGCCGAGGTGACGCTGGGCGGTGTCGATACCGATCAGATCTCCTCGAAGACTTTTGAGGCTAAAGGGCAACCGGGCCTCTACTTCATTGGTGAGGTGTTAGATGTCTCGGGTCATCTCGGCGGCTTTAATTTTCAGTGGGCGTGGTCGTCGGGTTTCGCCGCAGGGCAGTACGTTTAATCGATCGCAGGGCTGGCTTGCTGGTTTCTCGCTATGGTTTTTATTCGCTGAGTTTTGTAACGGAACAGCATTCATTAATTGCGAGCATAAAATCATCCTCGATCAAAAGAGAAGTTTTACTTTATGTTTGTAAACGCTTGTTTAATGGCTCCGCCGTCGATTGAGTAATGTCGATAATACTTAAATGAAAAAAATATTATCGTTGTTTGCTGTTATTTGACGGTTGATTGTTGCTATTAATATGACATTTAAATAAGCGATTATCGCTCTTTTTTTAAGTTAATACCTATTGTTTTCTATTAAATGTTGATAAAAATATCGACAGAAAATATATTACTATCAGCTTTTTTTATCATCTAATTCGTTAATAATAATGCGATATGTACAAGTTTGTTTTTCTTAATTCGACGAATTAAAGCTTGCGCTATAGGTTATTGAAAAGCAGGAAATTATTATTCCTGGTCAATTTTTCACCAGATTTAAACTGAAAAAAATTGACAGTTCTGCCTGCCTGCAAGTAGTTTTCGGCACAGAAAAATCGATCATATTTTATCGATGAGAAAATTATTTGATACAGTAGGTATGCCATGAATATTTCAGCTCCCCAAAAACTCTGCCTTACCGGCATCATCCTTGTAAGCGCTAGCCTTGGCTTAACTGGTTGTAATGACGAGGCTTCTAAAGCGAAGTTTGCTGAAGTGACCGGTGTAGAAGCTGTCACCGAGACCGTGAAGACCCCCCATGAAGTCTGTAAAGATGTTGCTGTCACCGAGCACGCAGCGGTTAAAGACACTCATCAAATTGCCGGTACCGCCATCGGTGCCGCCGTCGGTGGTTTAATCGGTCACCAAGTGGGCGGTGGCCATGGTAAGGATGCAGCGACGGCTGTCGGTGCGATTGCCGGTGGCTATGCGGGCAATAAGACGCAGAAAAACATGCAGGACAAAGACACCACCACGACCTACAAAAAGCAGTGTACAACGGTTAACGAAGAGCATGAAGAAACGGTCGGTTACGACGTCTCTTATACCATTGGTGATGAGACTGGCGTTGTCCGCATGAAGCAGAAGCCACAGGTGAGCCGCCTGCCCGTTGAAAACGGTAAGGTTGTGTTAGCAGAATAATCAACTTATTGATTTTAAATCACAACTGCTTTTATAGCCTGTTGTGATCTGTTGGTTTTGATGGCGCCGAGCTTATTGATGTAAGCTCGGCGTTATAGTGTTTACCGATGGCCTGTTTGCAGCCAATAAGCGTGGATGCGAGCTTTCCCCTGGCTATTCGCCGCCCATGATCAACTGTGCCTCGCTCTCCCCGATTCCTCTCTCTGTCACTAGCGATTGCTCGTCGTTACCGTGTATGGGTATCTGACGCCGAAAATGCTAGAATCCTCCGATTAACTGCCGGCCACTCAGTATCTCCTCGATTAAACCCTATTTTCATCGTTTGATGCGTGCTGTCTGGTGTGTGCAGAGATTATTGTCAGTACCTTGAATGTTGATACCAAACGGGGTGCGAGAAGCTGGGAAGAGATTATGATTCGGTTAACACAAATTAAGCTGCCACTCGACCATGATGAGATGGCTATCGAGTCTAAGGTACTGAAGACGTTGAAGATTGCCAAAGGTGATCTACTCAATGTGAGTGTCTTTAAGCGCGGCTACGACGCCCGAAAGAAAACCAATATCTCCCTGATTTACACGCTCGATGTTGACACCCGCTGCAACGAGCAGTTGCTGGAGCGTTTCGCCAAGGATAATAACGTCCGCGCCACGCCGGACATGAGCTATAAGTTCGTCGGTCACGCGACCGAGGTGCCCGCGAAGCGGCCGATTGTCATCGGCACCGGTCCCTGCGGCATGTTTGTAGGGCTTATTCTGGCGCAGATGGGCTTGGCGCCGATCATCCTTGAGCGCGGTAAGGCCGTGCGCGAACGCACTAAAGACACCTGGGGCTTGTGGCGTAAGCGTGAACTCAATAGCGAATCGAATGTACAGTTTGGCGAGGGCGGCGCAGGCACCTTCTCCGACGGCAAGCTCTACAGCCAGATCAAGGACAGCAACCACCACGGCCGTAAGGTGTTACATGAGTTTGTTAATTTCGGCGCCCCGGAGGAGATCCTCTATGTCTCCAAGCCCCATATCGGCACCTTTAAGCTGGTGAAGATGGTGGAGAACATGCGCCATAAAATTACCGAACTGGGGGGCGAGGTGCGCTTTAGTCAGCGCGTCGACGAGGTATTGATCGACGATGGTCAGGTGCAGGGTGTGGTGCTACAGGATGGTAGCCGGCTGGAGAGCGAGCATGTGGTGTTTGCCATCGGCCACAGTGCCCGCGATACTTTTACGATGTTGCGTGACAAGGGCGTCTATATCGAGGCCAAGCCGTTCTCGATCGGTTTCCGCGTCGAACACCCACAGTCGATGATCGACGACTGTCGTTTTGGTCCTAATGCTGGCAACGAGATTCTCGGCGCCGCCGATTATAAGCTGGTACATCACTGTCAGAATGGTCGCTCCGTCTATAGCTTTTGTATGTGCCCCGGCGGCACGGTGGTCGCGGCAACCTCGGAAGAGGGGCAGGTCGTGACCAACGGTATGAGTCAGTACTCGCGTAATGAACGCAATGCGAATGCAGCGATCGTCGTGGGTATCGAGCCGTCGGACTTCCCCTCGGGCGATGTCCTGGCGGGCATAGATCTGCAGCGCGAGCTCGAACAGCGTGCCTATCAGCTAGGGGGGGGCGATTACACGGCACCGGCGCAGCTGGTGGGTGATTTTCTTGCAGGCACCCCCTCTCGTGAGTTTGGAGAGGTACAGCCGTCCTATAAGCCGGGCATTAAGTTGACCGATCTTGAGCCCTCGCTGCCGGAGTATGCGATTGAGGCATTACGTGAGGCGATTCCCGCCTTCGATAAGAAGATCAAGGGTTATGCTCGTTACGATGCGATACTCACCGGCGTTGAGACGCGCACCTCGTCACCGGTCCGGCTCAAGCGCGACGAGAGTTACCAGAGCATCAATACCCGCGGCTTGTTCCCAGCCGGTGAGGGGGCAGGCTATGCCGGCGGTATCTTGTCGGCTGCCGTCGACGGTTTGAAAGTGGGGGAAGCCGTCGCGAGGAGTATGCTGGGTATTGCGATAGAGGATAGTCAATAATCGCAACTGTAGTGCAACACACTCAGCTCAGTGTGTTGCCTGTGAAGCGTGTAGCAGTTTGGTTACGCGATGAGCCCTTTGTTTTTGATCGTTTGTGACACGGCATCTTGGTTATTTAATTTTAGTGCTCGACTAGCCCGATTTTTAAAACTACTTCTTGAATATTATGCTTCAATAGTCATGTTTCTATTTATAGCGCTGCTGTAACATGTCAGCCAATTAAGCAATTGATCGATAGCTTAAAGTTACTGTCGATACCAGGGATGGGTATTCGTTAGGGTTTTCTGCACGCTAGTATGATCATTTTTTTTATGCGGATGAGACACGCTATCGGCAGCGTAATTTACGACGTTAACTTCAGCTCGAAGAAAAGATTAAATATAGTCAAATTATGACAGGGAATGGATATGAAAGATGCTGTGCTAAATACGGGGGCAAGGATGCCGATGATTGGCCTGGGGACCTGGAAGTCGGACTTGTCGACGATGGTAAAGGTCGTTGATAGTGCAATTAGTAGTGGTTATCGTCACATAGACTGTGCAGCAGTCTATGGCAATGAATGCCAGGTAGGGCAGGCATTGCAGCATAGCTTGAGTCATTCGGCTGTTGAACGGCAGGACCTGTGGATTACTTCTAAGCTGTGGAATGACAATCAAAAAGCAGAGCATGTTCGACCTGCCTGCCTTTCCACATTGGCGGATCTACAGCTAGATTACCTGGATTTATATGTGATTCACTGGCCAATAGCGTTTCGGCACGGCGTGCGATCTCCTGCAAGCCGAGAAGATTTTGTACCTCGCAATGAGTTGGCATTAAAAGAGACTTGGCTGGCTATGGAGGCCTTGCAAAAGGAGGGGTTGGTAAAGAATATCGGTGTTTCAAACTTCAATATCAGCCATCTAAAAGAAATTATGTCGGTAGCTAGCGTCGTGCCATCGGTTAATCAGGTGGAGTCCCACCCTTATTTGCAGCAGCGAGAGTTATTGGGTTTCTGCCAGCAGCAGGGCATCCATATGACGGCTTACTCGCCCTTGGGCTCATCGGGTCGGTCTGCAGAACTGCGTTCGGCTGATGAACGGATGATATTAGAGGATGCAACAATACAGCGAATTGCTGCACGAAGAGGGGCTAGTTCTGCGCAAGTGTTATTAGCCTGGCAAATACAGCGCGGTGTCTCGGTGATACCTAAGTCATCCTCACCGACTCGGTTAGCAGAAAACCTAGCGGCAGCGCTACTTGAGTTAACAGAGCAAGATAATAGTGAGATTGCGGCAATAAATATCGTGCAGCGATATTTTAGTCTAAGTAGCTGGTTTGGGGCTGAGAGCCCGTATAGTCTCAGTGATGTGTGGGGTTGAAAAATGATGTGATCTATAGATCGGCTGGCGGTATTCATAAGAGAAAAAAGCTAGTTTATTTTTCTCGACGCTTCGAGAACGCGTTTTTCTCTCTTATTGAAGCAATACCTCGGGAGCGCAGGGCGTAAGAGTTGCCTGCGTAACTCGGACAGCCCATTATCAATGAGGTGGAGATGGTGATGCCCAGTCAGGGGCGCGATGAGCCGGCTCACCACCGTCGATTATACCTCGGGTATTATGATCTCGAATTAGAGGTTATATTGAGGTGTTTCATGCCGAACAGCGGCCTTAGCCAGCCTGTGCGCCTAATAATATATTCATAACAGCTCAGGCAAATAATAAAGGTGGCAGTTATTAATACCATTAACTTTAACCACGGATTTAAGCTGAGCGGTAGTAGGTAATATGACACGGCATACTGTACCGGCATGTGAATTATATAAACGGGAAAAACCGCCTGACTAAAATAGCTGAGCGTCGATGATGTTCGATTTAAGTGGCGGCAAGCATAGCCGAAGATGGCGAGCATCCAACACAGTGACTCAAAGGCCAGCAGTGGATTAGGTACAGCTTCGAACTGAAAGATGATGAGGCGGTTAAAGAAACAGAGTAGGGCAAGGGTGAGCGAGCAATGACGGCTGCGTTGTACTGCGGACCAGAATGTCCCCTTTAGCGAGACAAAGAGGAAGCCGAGACTGAAGCAGATAATGCCGAGCCAAAATCCATGTAGGTTTTTATAATAGATAAAGAAAAGTTCCGGGTTGATGAGCCAGGCTTCGAGCATCATCGGCAGGGCGAGTAAGTAGAGGCCTGCAGGGTGCTGCAGAAGCTTGTTGAATGCGCGAAACAGCAGGTTGTCGGGGCGGTTATTGAGATAAATAAATAACGGCAGCAGCAGTAATACGTAAGCGTAGATATTGCCGAGAAACCACAGGTGGCCCATGGCAGGTCGATATGAAAACGCCTGCTGATAAAAATTACTCAGCATAAAAGGCAACAGTGGAACGATAAATAGGCTGCCGAAAACCAGCGGCAGCAGGATAAACCTGCTTCTCTCTTGCATCAGTTGACGGTAGTTGCGTCGCTGCATCGAGAAGTACAGCCCCATGCCTGCCACCATGAAGATAATCGGTATGCGCCACAGGTTAATTAAAGACATAAAAGTCCAGAGCTCCATCAAAGGTTGATCGTTTTGCATGAAATTAAACTGCTTTGCCCAGGGTAGGAAGCTGACGGTGATATGGTAGATAATCAGCAGTCCTACGGCTAAGGTTCTAATCCAGTCAATATCGTAACGGCGCTGAAGGTTGTCGATGTCGACGGGATTGGCCCCATTGACGGTGTGGGTGTTTTCTATCTGCATGGCGATGTCTTTCGTATTGTTATTGAGGGGAGTTCTAAGCGATCTATGTTGTTAAGCGGTCATGCTCGGCAAAGCTAGCAATGCAGGGAAAAGATATTTTTGATGGCTGACATATTGTTTTCCTTAACGATAGGGTCGGCTTTGTTATTTGAGTTGGCGTGGGCTTATAGTGTTCCGTCGTCCTATTATCCAATATACACCGTTTGTCTGCGAGCGTTCAGTGTATTGCAGGCTGCAGGTGATTACAGTTTATAAGATAACCTTGGTGTGTATCGATAAAAACTACTAATTTCCTTGATGAGGGAGTTAGTAGTTATTGATGCGGGAGAGTGAGGGGATAGAGATTATTGTTGCTGATCGGGCATGCGATCGGAGAAGTCCCAAGAGTTGATATGGCTGGGCGTTATCTTAATGGCGTATTCATTGCTGGCTCGGCTCAATAGCCATGTTGCAAGTTGGTTGTTGCTGTTGCCAAGGTACTTATCGATGAGTTCGTGCAAAATAGCGTCGGCATTGTTTTTCACTAGCTCAACCGTTGCTTTACCCCTAACCCCTTTGTAAGGGTACTCGTTGGTGGAAACCTCAAAAGAAATTGTCTGGTTATGTTTCAGCTGTTTGATCAGGTAGGAGTTCTCATGACTAGCAGCCCACAGTGTTATCCCGTCGGACTTAAACCATAACGAGCATATCATCGGCTCATTTTTTGTGTTGCAAAAAGAAGCTCTAAGCGGGATTTTGGCTGCCGCTAAAAAACTTAGAATTTCCTGTTGGCTCCACTGGCAGTCGTCGCTAATCATCATCGTTTTCCCTTGGCTTATGCCGCCCAGATAAACTTGATACTGACTTCATTGCTATAAATATATTCGCTAGATTATTTTCTGTAAAGCTCGTAATGACCTTGCGCTTTAATCGCTGCGCTCTATTTATTTTTGCATTCTATTTTCAGTGTCTCGTTCTAGTGCCGCAGTTACTAGGTGTCACCCTCGGTGTCAAAGTTGATCTGTCGTTTGATGTTGTTGAGGTTGATGCCCGCATCGTATAATTGTTGTTTGATGAGCAAGCGAAACTGGTTTACATCATCATTTTCTATGGCTTCTATTAGCTGTTCTTGGTCCTGATAAACACAGGTGACCTGCAGCGAGTCGGGGAAATTTTGATAGTTGACGGTGTGGGTGAGCCAGCTGAAGCCACTAAATTGCTGCAGTGCGATTTCACAGACTATAGTGAGTGTTTCACGAATAGTCTTTTCAGTTTTTTTGTCGCGCTTCCTCATGACTTGCTAACCTCGAGGTGAATGTTGTCGATCTGTTGAGAGAGCTTTGCCTTGATCGCTAGCGTTTTCTCGAAGGCACTGGCGTCTTCGAGCTGCTCAAGTATGTTTGGCTCGGGTAGGCAATCATCGGCGATGAAGGTGAGTAGATCAGGTTCCGGATCACAGAATAGAATATCGAATGACAGGCGATCCATGCCGTATAGGCCGCGATGAATCATGTTGGCGGAAAAGACCAGTAGGTCGCCGGCGGCGAGTTCGACAGTGACGCCAGAATCGAGTGCTTGATAGTTCTTTCGTTGGCCGTGTTGTAGCCGAACGGCGAGCTCCTCGTTACTGTCCCAGCGTCGGTGGCTGCCGGGGATGAGCTCAATGCCGGGTTCGTCGACGAGGGGGATGCGCAGGTGAACCACTTCGGGGCCTGACAGTGCCGTTTTTTGCTCGTCGATGGAGAGATGGTATTGCGGGTCCCTGTGCCAATAGTTTTTTTGTGCTGGGTTGGCAGGGTCAAAGAACAGCTGGCTGTTCATGAAGGTGGCGCCTTCGGCAAGGACATCGTTGACGATGCGCATTAGTTTTGTGGAGGCTATAAAATGAAATAACTGCAGCCGTTGCTGCTCGTTTAGGTGCTCGCGACCGGTAATATAGGCTGAGTTGACCGCCCGTTCGGCATAGTCGCTGGCGTGCTGCTGTTGCCATGCATGATGAAAATTTGTCAGCAGCCGTTTTAGTGGTCGCAGTTCATCTTCGCTAAAAAAATTTCTCTGCACGAAGTAGCCGTGTTCTTCATAGTCTTGATTCATCCTGTTCATTACTCTCCGTGCTGCAGATCGTTGAGGCCACAATACAGTATTAATTCATGGCGATATAGTGGGGGTGGCTGGCAGAATAGCTGAACAAGCGCAACACTGTCAGACGTGTTGCGCTTGTGCTGGCTGTTGCTCTAGCAGAGCATTAAACGATCGAAGCCAATGCCGAAGCCGATACCCTGGCGATAGGCGCCGCCGCCGACAATTTGCTTCTGGCTACCCAGTTTATTCGCCGATATTTCAAAGCCATCCTCGGTATAGTACTGCAGTCCGCGTTTGACCGAAGCGACGGTGTCGAACTCGCTGGTTTTTACTCGCACCATCGCTTCGGCTAGAGCAATCAGCTCTTCTTTAACCTTGTCAGATGATGGATTAATCACCTCGACACCGAATTGAAAAAACTCACGATAGCGTCCTTCCTGGGGTTTCTCGTAGCGCCAACAGCGCTCAAAATACCAAAACTTAACATCCTTGTTGCGGCTAAGGTGTTTATCAGCTAACAGCTGCACCGTCGCCGTGCCCTCAGGTCGTAAGCACAACTCGCGGGACTTTTTGTCTTTTAGTACATACATCTGATCGAGCACTTCTGTGCCAGCTTTGTCGGCATAGATTTTTGCGGGCTCTAGGCTGGGCAGAATGATTTCCTGGCAGCCGGCGGCCTCTGCAAGATTGATCAATTGATTGAGCACGCTTCGTCGCTCTTTAGCCTCGTCACCGCTGATTATTCTGACGCCACGGACCTGAGAATCGATTTTGTATTTCATCACAACACCTATATCTTTTTACCATAAAAAAGCCCTCGCAGTGGGTGACTGGGAGGGCTTTCTTCGTGATAGGGCTGTTCATTTCACGTAAGCGATAGCACTCCCAGCCAAATATGGCTTGGATGTTGATGGCTATGTCGTGCTACGTGTAAATTATTCATACTTCAGTGTTGGCTGTTTTTTCTTTCGGGTCAACAGGAAAAAAATAACATTTTCGCAATGTTTTAAATTCGCCAAATCAGAGTGGCAAGGCAATCGCCTGATTCTCGCACCCTTGCCGCTGCACTAATCGGCAGCTGTATCAACAGGCCTGCCTGCAGATGGCATATTAGATTCTACGCTCGGTAGACGGTTGTTTTAGGCTCTGCTTGGTGGATGCCGAGTCTTTTCATCAGTCGCAATAAATTACTGCGATGCACGGAGAGCTGCCTGGCGGCTGCAGAGACGTTGCCATGATTTTTGGCTAGCGCCTCGATGATCAGTTGGCGCTGAAAACCGTCGATAGAGAGTTTTAAGGAGAGGCCCTTCGGCGTTTGTTTTACCTTCTCATCAACCGTTGTGATTGCTGTCGGTAGTGCATGATCTAAGCCTAGGTTGTCGGTGTCGATGTGGATGATGTCGCTATCGTGTTGATGGATTTTAGCCTTGAGCGCCGCTCGGCTTAACAGGTGTTCGAGCTCGCGCACGTTACCCGGCCAATCGTAGTTAAGCAATGCCTGTTTGGCTTCGTGGCTGAGGATGAGCTTTTTTATATTGAGACGAAACTGATCGCGCTCTAAGAAATTCTCTGCGAGCAGCAGGACGTCGTTACCGCGCTGCTGCAGTGTCGGAATGGTGATTGGGAAAACACTCAGCCGATGATAAAGGTCGGCGCGGAAGCGGCCCGCTTTCACCTCTGCTTTAAGGTCGCGATTTGTCGCCGCGAGAATCCGCACGTCGACCTTGATGATGTCATCGCTACCGACACGCTGAATCTCGCCTTCTTGCAGGGCGCGAAGTAGTTTTGCTTGTAATGCTAGGGGGATTTCACCAACCTCATCCAATAACAGGGTGCCGCCATCGGCCAGCTCAAAGCGGCCGCTGCGCGCCTCGGTGGCGCCAGTGAAGGCGCCCTTGGTGTGGCCAAACAGCTCGGCCTCGGCGAGGGTTTCGGGCAGGGCGGCACAGTTGATCTGTACCATTGCCTGCTCGGCACGATCCGAGCGGAGGTGGAGATGTTGGGCGATGATCTCCTTGCCGACGCCGGTTTCGCCCTGGATAAGTACTGTCAGCGGCGTCTTAGCAACGGTATCTATCTCTTCTAACAACTGTTTCATGGCCGTGCTGCTGCCAATGATTTCGTTTTTCACCACGTCACGACTGAGTCCGGCTGTCACTTCGCTGCCGTGTACTAGGCGCTGCTCTAGTTTTTGGATGTGTTGTGCGACGGTGATAACGGCGCGGGTCAGTGTGATGGCGGACAGCTGTGCCTGAGGGGGGACGTCGTCAAACTGTCCGGGTCGCATCGCGTCGAGGGTGATGACGCCCCAGGGTTGCTCATCGATGTAGATGGAGACCCCCATGCAATCGTGGACGTGCAGCTCGCCGTCGACGGTTTGTACCAGGCCGTCATAGGGGTCCGGCATATCGGAGTCACTCTCGAAGCGGACGATGCTGCGGCTAGTGAGGATATGGGCGAGCCGCGGGTGTTGGCTTAAAACAAAGCGTCGACCTGCAGTTTCTGGGTTCAGGCCAAAAAAGGCCACCGGGCGGAGGTAGTCGTCATGCAGCTGCAGCAGCGCGATGGCGTCACAGGGAATGGACTGACGGATGGCTGTCAGCAGTCGCTCGTAGCGCTCGGCGCCGGAGAGGGGGTGTGCTAGGTCTTCGACGATGTCGATATAGTGGTCGCTTATCATGCTGTCAAAACTACCGCGCTGCGGTCGTAGAGTCAACGTATCGTCGCGGTCATAATGATTCGTATTTTATTGGGGTTTTCAATAGTCCCATAAAATCAACTGGTTAATGCTTGGCATGAGCTGTGCATTACTCTCTGTGATAGCGGGCCGTATCGAGGCCAAGGAAGTCAATAATAACCGGGAGTGAGCACCGTGAGTCAGATGAAACAATTACAAGCCTCCAATCACATCATTGTTCTAGCGCTGATTATTTTTGGCGGTAGCACCTACTTCAGCTACTTCGTTGAAGGCCTGGCGTTGGCCGCGGCGGTGAGCTCACACATCGTGATGGTGCTCTCGGCGACCGCGTTTAAAGTGGGCTGTATTCTGAAACTTTACTTATCGCATCGTGCTGTTTAGTGATTTGTTACGAATAGCGCCATTTGTCGAGCGAGATATTTTCTTTGCAATATTGGTTGATTCAAACACGCTGCTGATCGATGCATCACTTATCTTTTTATTGATATCTAAAAGTTAAAACAATTTTAGATAAGTGTTTCGCGACACTCTTTGACTATTTTTATGAAGATAATCTTACCGATATACAATAGTATGAGGCTGCTTTCACAGTTTTTATTAAGGTGAAAGATTTAAATAGATTTTTGGTTGTTATTTTCATAAGTGTAGGTGGCAAGAAATTTTGTCATGCACAATAAAAATAAATACAGTTTTTAGAGTTTGTATAATACATGGAGAAGTAAATGAAATTGTTTTTTCGCTCTGCATTGTCGGCTATAGCGGCGACACTGTTAACAGCAAACGCTTGGACGGCGAACAGCACACACGACGTGATCGTCGTTGGTGCCGGTACTGCCGGTCTGTACGCAGCAAAGACTTTAATCGACGATGGCTATGATGTTCTTGTCATTGAGGCGACCGGCCGTATCGGTGGCCGGGTATACAGTGCCCAGCTCGGCGATATACGCATAGAACTGGGGGCGGAGGAGCACTACACATCTAATAACCCAATCTATTCAGCTGTGAAGAAAAAATATGGCAATAAAATCTATGGTGACATTTACCTAGGCAGCGAGGCTGCCTCGATGGACGGCGGAACCAACACCTGTTGGGAGAAAAAAAGTGCGGCAATAAAGTGTTCTAACGATCAAGATGTTGAAGAGACGAATGGCTTTAATAACTGGTATTGGAAGCCCAACCTGCACACCGACCCCAACTCAACTCTGGCGCAAGATGTTGAAGATAAGTTTGGCGTGGGGCCTGGTCATCGTGCCTACCACCTTTACGACGAGGGTATCGCTGGGGCGAATTATGCGACGTCTTTAGATAAAATTGGCGCCAGAAGCCTCGCCTTACAAGATAATCAGTGGGATTTGTCCGAAGGGGTCGTCGGTATTATCGATAAAAATCGCGGTTTTTCAGATGTATTAGAAGGAGTGTGGTGGAAGGATGTCATGGCAGGCAGTACGCTATTATTATCCAGCCCGGTTACCGCCATTGATACCCGTGGTGATGATGTGATTGTGACGACTGAGAGTGGTGATTTACATGCGGCACGGCAAGTCATTGTGACGGTATCACTGGGTGTTTTACAAGCTGAGAAAATTAATTTCACCCCTAACTTACCTGCGAAAACCGTGAGTGCCTACAAGGGGATTGGCATTGATCAGGGGATGAAAGTTGCCATGCGTTTTAAGTCGGCTTGGTGGGAGACAGAAGGCCAGCTCAGCTGGATTACCACCGAGGGTTTAGCATCTGGCTGTTGGGTACCGAGTGATTATAAGTCCGGCAGCGAGTCTCATATTATGATGTGTTATCCCATGGGTGATAATGGTCAGCGTTTAAGTGAGATAGCCGCGGCTGCTGATGAAGGAACGGGTGATAAGGCGATTGTTAACGCAATTCTGGCAGACCTTGATATTACTTTTCCGCAGGCCGTTGGCGCAGCGTCTGAGAATTATGTCGATAGTATTGTGCAAAACTGGGGGGCTCACCCTTATACCTTAGGTGTCTACAGCTATCCTAAGGTGGGAACTTATAGCACCGCAAAAGAAAGTAAACGCAAAGACTTACAGGCACCGGTGGCAGGCAATAGAATTTTCTTTGCCGGTGAGGCATCGCATACCA
Organism: Sinobacterium caligoides; assembly: GCF_003752585.1. Lineage (NCBI taxonomy): Bacteria > Pseudomonadati > Pseudomonadota > Gammaproteobacteria > Cellvibrionales > Spongiibacteraceae > Sinobacterium > Sinobacterium caligoides. The sequence goes on along the minus strand of NZ_RKHR01000008.1, from coordinate 105,042 downwards.
CCCACCCTGCGACCGTCGTCGGTGCGCTACATGAGGGCGAACGCGCAGCGAACAATATTCATAAGATTAATGGTCACCCTAATAATCCGCCGCCCTTACCTACTGATGACGGTGTCGTGGATAGCGTGATTTTTGGCACTGCAAAATATAATCGAAGTAATGGTAAATTGACGGTCGTTGCCAGGAGCTCTGAAGGTGTCGATGACATTAAGCTTACACTAGTCGATTATGGGGAAATGCCCATCCATCCTAAAAAAAATGATAGGTTTCGAATGGTGATCAAGATGGATGAGGCCGATGTTCCCGCCACCATCACCGTGATGTCTTCAAGAGGAGGGATTAATACGAAAATTGTTGGTTTTAAAAACTAACTCGATAGGTGCGCGGTGATGGTGGTGTCGTTGATAACAGGCCTTTTATTTATTGCCGCGTCGCCGCCCATTCGCGGCGTAACAGTGCATAACTGTGCATATCATGGTACTCGCCGTTGGCAAACGATGCCTCTCTCAGTATGCCTTCGTGGGTGAAGCCCGCCTTCACTGCCACCCGTACTGACGGCGTGTTTGCTACTGCCATTCTTAATTCGAGGCGATTGATCCTTCTGGTTTTAAATAGATGATTGGCGAGTAACCTGACGGCCTGGCTAGCATAGCCCTTGCCGCGACACTCGTGGTTAAAGATATAGTAGCCAAGCTCTAAACCATCGACGTAGGGGATCGATTTAAATAGGCCAATAGAGCCTAACAGTCTTCCTTCTCGGCAGGTGATGACATAGCGCTCTGATTTTTCGCGAATGAAACCGTGTTCTTGAAAGTTTTTTTTAAACGTCGCTTCGGAAACAAAGTCGCCGGGCATGAAGTCGCCGAGAGCATCGTTATCGCCGAGCACGACGATAAGTTCCTCGAGATCTCTCTCGGCGATCGCGCGAATTATTATTTGGTCATTTTTAATCATGGGTTATTCTCTGTACTGCTGTTATTTTTTGTTGATTTTTTGATGGCCGATGAGGTGTGCGTCTTTCGTCTTATGGTTAAAAAAATATTTTTTAACAGTGGGTAATGTTTACCACTCATCGTGTTTGTAGGCATAGCAGAAGACATCACGCTTTGCATTCGACAGCTGTGGTGCGACATAGAAGGCTGCCTGGCTGCCGGTATAGTGAAAATCTGCGCTGGTTAGGCTGTGTTGGGCGGCAAGATTCTCCTGATCGGTAAAGGAGATGATGCTCTTGTTGTCTGCTTCAGCGGCATAACTATCAGCGGCTAAACGTAGTGCCTCTGAGGCGAAGCCCTGACCGGTTGCGCTGCTAAGCAGGCCGAAGTGAAGCGCTACGCTGGTCGCGCTTTCGACAACGGTAATCATGCCTAGCACTGAGCCGCTGCTGTTTTCTTGGATAACCCAGACACAGAGTCCATGATCTGCCAGGCTCTCTTCGGTTGAGAGCCTAGCAAGCATTTTCGCTGTTTGCCCGGGGCTACTATGTGGCTTGCGGGCGAGAAATTTGCTGGCGGTTACATCACCGGTGTAATGAAACAGTACTGCTGCGTCGTCAGCCGTGGCGTACCTCAGGCTGACTCTGTCTGTTTGTTGGGGCATATTTATGGCTCTTGATTGCCGGAGCTGAGTGATTTTTATTTTTAAGAATATGTTTTTTATCTGACGATGCAAGAAGATATCGTTAGATTTGGCTAGTTAACGGCGTGTGCAGGCGCGGTGTGTGTCACGAAGCTGGCGGGACGCACAGGCTGATGTGGATTCAGCCTGTTGCGTGTTGTTTGTCTAGTGGTCGTGATGATGCTTGGCGCGGCCCTGGCGATAGACATCGACGTCGGGGGTGTCGGAGATAATTTCGCCACTGACGGCATCGACGACCATTTCGCGTGGGTGCCCGTCCTTGTAAGCTTCCACTTCCCAGGCGCCGTGTTCGATGGAAATCTCGGTGATAGGGCTATAGCCTTTGCTCTCTAAAGCTTTGACGATCGTAGAGAGGGATTGAGCGTTGGCGGGAGGTTGCTCGTCGGCGAAGGCGGGTTGCAGCGCCATAATGGTGGCGACGGTTAGAATGGATCGGAGCATAAATCACCTCGATAGCTGAGTCGTAGGCACAGTTTTATGATCGTCACGCTCTTTTTCTCTTTCAAGTCGAGCGTGACGATCTCCTCATTCAAAGCTAGCATGAAATGGCTTTATGCGCTAAGTGCTTGTATCGGGGGTTAGCTGGATTCTGCGTGTAGCAGCTGTTGCTTAATGAAAGTCAGCTCCGCCTCTACGACGTCGTCAATATGCGGCCCGTAGTAGACGCCGAAGTGGTCACCGTCGATGATTTTTAGCTGTGCATTGGCGATCATCGCCGCGGTCTGCCGTACCGATGCCAGCGGCACGCCGGCGTCGTCGCGGGCGGCAACGAGCAGGCTGGGGCAGCGAATTTGCTCGGCAACGAGCAGTGGTCGGTAGTCGCCGCCCTTGAGTAGCGAGCGGGCGGGGATACTGTTCTGCCAGGTTGTGCTGCCCTTGGCGAGGTGTTGTTGGTAGCTCTCGCGCCAGCCGGGATAGTTCATCACTGCATATTGTTCGGGCTCGGCGACGGCCGGTAACAGTATTGGCTTGCCGCCAAACAAGGCCTTCAGTGAATCGGCGATGGCGCGGCTCATGCCGGTGAGGACGTTGCCCAGCGCGACCGTCTTGAAGGCGGCACGACTACAGCAGTGAGGCACCTGGGCGATCATCGCGAAGGCGCTAGGGAAGCGAGCGGCCATGCTGATGGCGTGACCGCCGCCGAGCGAGCTGCCCCAGATGATGATGCGTCGTGCGTCGACCCAGGGCTGGGCACGCGCGTGCTCGAGGGCGGCGAGGAAGTCGTCTTGTTGGCCGGGGATGTCGACCACCTGTCGGGGTTCGCCATCGCTCTGACCAAAGCTGCGATAGTCGAAGTTCATCGTAGCAATACCGGCGGCGGTAAAGGCCTCGATGGCAGGGCGGGTGCCGAACTGCCACTCGGTGGCGAAGCCGTTGCCCATGACAACGATCGGCAGTGCGGTGTCGTCGTGTCGCTCGGGTCGGTGAAAATAGGCCTGCAGACGAGTGCCGTCGACGGTGAAGTGACTGGCTTGCTGTTGCATGTTGCTGCTCCTGTTGTGGTGTTTACTGCGGATCTAGGCCGTGCTTACTTAAGAGGTGATGTGGAAGTCCGTCAGCGTCGGTGTCTTCAGCTTCTCGCGATAATAAGAGGGCGCCCAGGGCCAGGTCTGTGGCAGTGTGCTACCGTCGAAGTACCAGCTGGAGCAACCACTGACCCAGATGGTGTCGTCGAAGGAGCCGGCGAGATCGCTGCCAAATTTTTCGGCGGCGGACTTCTTCGGTGTCATCGTCTTGATTTCGCCGGCCTCGATCTTGTCGAGACACTGCAGCACATAGTCGACGCCGATATCGGCGATATCGATCAACGACAGGTTGGTGATTGGGCTGTTGGGGCCTATTAACATGAAGAAGTTGCTGAGCCCTGGCACGGCGATGGACTGATAGTTGCGGCTGCCTTCATCCTGCCAGATGTCTTCGAGCTTAGCACCGTCGACGCCGGTGATGTCTTTGACTCCCCAGACATTGGGGCGGAAGCCGGTGGCTAACACCAGTAGATCTAGCGGGTGTAGCTCGCCGTCGGCGGTACGTACGCCGTCGGCCTCAATTTGCGTGATGGCGCTGCGCTCAACACTCACGTTATCTTGCTGTAGGGCCTTGTAGTAGCTGTCGGAGACGATCATGCGCTTACACATGGCCTGTTCTTGTGGGCGTAGCTTCTCACGCAGCTCAGCGTCTTTGACCTGTTTGAGGTTGTGTTCACAGGCCCAGGCCACCAGCTTTCGTCGCCAACCATCGGCGAGGGCGGCGCGGCCAAACTGCTCGCCGACCCAGTCGTAGAACTTGCGTGTCAGCCAGCCCAGTAGCGGCACCTTCCGCTTCAGCTGTTTGGCCAGTGGCCCGTATTCGGTGTTCGGTGTCGGCATTACCCACTGCGGGGTGCGTATAAAGACATCGAGCTGTGTCGCCTGCTGGGCGATAGGCCAGGTGGCCTGGACCCCGGAGGAGCCGGAGCCGATGATGCCGACACGTTTACCGTTGAGGTCGTAGTCGTCGTCCCAGTCGGCGGTATGTAGGGTGGTGCCTTGAAAGTTCTCTAGGCCGGGGATGTCGGGATAAAATTTCTCGTTCAGCGGGCCTGTTGCATCGACGAGGACGTCGAAGTTGTGTTGCTCGCCGCTGCTGGTCTCAATCTGCCAGCGCTCGTCGGTAAAGCGGGCGGCGGTTACCGTCGTCTCGAACTGGGTGTAGTCATCCAGTTGGTATTTTTTGGCGATGCCCTCGAAGTAGGCCTGGATTTCGGCACCGCCGGAGAACCGTCTGCTCCACTCCGTATTGGGTTCAAACTCATAGCAGTATGAAAATGAGGCAACATCGCAGGCGACGCCGGGGTAGCGGTTCTCGCGCCAGACACCGCCGACCTTCTTGGCCCGTTCAAAGATGGTGAAGTTACGCTTGCCCTGTTGCAGTAGTTTGATGGCCATTAGCATGCCCGACATGCCTGCCCCGATGATGCCAACGCTGGGTGTGGAGTGTGATCGAGTCATAGTGTTTCACCTGTCAGTGTTGCGTAATGACGCTGTCGCGTGCTGCCAGAGGAAAGTGGTTCCCGTTGCGGCCGTCTGTCGCAGGCTTGTCGCAATAGCATTGTCGCAATAGCATCGTGCCAATATTATTATACTTGTGTGTACTTCTTACACATGAGTGCAATATAATTCAGTGCTATAGAATACACAAGAGTATATCTTTATATATTGTTATATTATTTTCCTCCCGTATGATCGCCACTTCACTTAGAGGCCCTCTTCAATGTCCGATAGACGCGCACGCCGCCTACAGGAGACCCACGATCGTATCGTGCAGGCTCTGGAAGATTATCTCTCTGCCGAGATGGATACGGGGATCACTATCGATGAGCTTTGTGAGCGTGCTGATGTCGCCCGCAAGACTTTCTACAACCACTTTAGCGGCCTCGACCAACCCTATATGGAACTGACCCTGCGCCATATTGTCGCCCTCGACGGCCAGAACAGCGCCGATGCTGAGCGGCAGGCCCAGGGCCTGATGGAGAGATTCGATCTTTTTTGTCGCTATGGCATGCGAGACGCGGAGCGCTGGGGCTGGCTGCATTGGAATCTGTTGATCTACGGCCTACAGGCGACCTATAAGATGGACGAGGAGTCGGCTGCGGTGGTGCGCACCATGATCCAGGCGCGCAGCGAGCATCTGTTCGGTGCGGCGGCACGCTCGGGCGAGTTAGACGGCTGTTATTCCGCCGAGGTGTTGGGTGAGTTTACCAAGGGCATCGAGACGGGGATTGCTCAGGATGATGCGCTGAAGTATTTACAGTTACCGGCCGGCGCCGACATTGCCGCTTTGTCGTCTCAGCGGGTAGACAATTATGATGAGTTTCGCCGCATGATGTTGGCACTGCTCAGTAAGCATATGACGCCGCCGGCGGGGAGTGTGTCATGACGAGTCGACGAGCACGGCGGCAGCAGGAGGTGCGGCAGCGTATCGTGCAGGCGACGCTGGCGTTGTTTGCCGAGCGCGAACTGGACGACATTAGTATTCAGCAACTCTGCGAGCGGGCCGATATTGCCCGGCGGACGTTTTATGCCTATTTTCCCTGCAAGGAGGCGGTGCTCTGTGCCGTCGTTGCCGAGCAGGCGCAACTAACGTTGAGGCGTGAATACAGCGAGGCCGAGCAACAATACCCGCGTTTTCGTCAGCGCCTGCAGCACGTTGTCGACAGTGCGATTGCTCGCCGTGAAGGCTATGGCGAGTTTGAGCGGCGCACCTACAAGGTGGCGACGGCCTATGAGTTTTCGCTGCACGGGCCGGACAGTCGCTCAAACGCATTCCGAGAATATAAGCGCTATTTTCAGCGCTGGATCAGTGCCGGGCAGCAGAGCGGCGAGTTGACTCGTCACTATTCCAGTGAGCTACTCGCCGTCGCCTGTACCGGGGTGTTATTCAACATCAACCAACACTGGGTGAACAATGCCGACTACCCGCATCTACAGCGCTACCGACAAGCGGAAGCCTTTCTCTACGACCTACTGACCGATTAGCGTCGATGCCAGCTAGCGCTGCTGGCTGGCAATCATGCGCTCGAGTTTCTTCACGTCGAAGCCGGACAGGCTTTGCTGGCCGATGACGATGAAGGGCAGGCCGCGGGCACCGAGGCGCTGTAGCTCCTTGGCGGCACGCCGGTTACGGTCGACGTTGAGCTCGACGAAGGCCAGTTTACGCTGCTTGAGAAAGGCCTTGGCGCTCTTACAGTGTGGGCACTTGTCGGCGCTATAGAGGGTGATCTTTAACATGCTGGTTTCCTATTTGAGGCCACTGAGTTGCTGTTCTACCCACTCAGGTACCCGTACGCTCGCCTTGCCGATCAGCGTCTGTTGGAATGCCGAGTTCACTAGTGAGGGCTCGAGATTAATCTCTAGGCTGTGGGCGCCGCTGCTGTTGGCTTCGGCGACGAAGCCGGCGGCGGGGTAGACGTGGCCGCTGGTGCCGATGGCAACAAAGTGGTCGCAGCGCTGGATGGCCTGCTCGATCTTGCTCATGCCTAGCGGCATCTCACCAAACCAGACAATATTGGGGCGCAGGGTGCCCGCCTTCTGACAGCAGGCGCAGCGCTGTTCGGCGGTGATGTCGTCGTGAACAGGGAAGACTTGGCCGCTCTCGACACAGCGCATCTGCAGTAGTTCGCCATGCATATGCAGCACATTCTGGCTGCCGGCGCGCTCGTGTAGGTCGTCGATATTTTGCGTGACGATAAGGACTTCGCCGGGGAATTCGCGCTCCAGCTTAGCCAGAGCATAGTGCGCTGGGTTGGCGCTCACTTCGTCGGAGAGCAGCTGCTGCCTGCGTGTGTTGTAGAACGCCTGTACTTTTAACGGGTCCTTGGCAAACCCCTCCGGCGTCGCAACGTCCTCGATGCGATGATTCTCCCACAGGCCGTCGGCGGCGCGGAAGGTTTGTAGGCCGGATTCGGCGGAGATGCCGGCACCGGTGAGGATGACAATAGCGTGGCTCACGATGGTTCACCTGTGACGAGATTAAAAGTGCCGCTAGTGTAAGCAAACCGATGAGGTGATGATAGTGCTGCGGGATAACAGCGAGGCAGGGGATGAGTCGTTATTACAGTAATGACTGTCGTGTGACTGTCGTGTGACTGTCGTGTGAGTGTCGTGGTGAGTGTCGTAGTGAGTGTGGAAATGATAGCAGGGATGATTGGACGGTTGGCACATTGCACACAAACGCTGATATACTGTTTTTTTGTACAGTATTTTTTTGTGGGTGGGTGATCATGGTCGTAGCATACAGTGGGCTCTATCGTGCGCAGCGGCGCTGCGACATACCGTTCTTTCTCGAGCGGGTGTCGGCGGGCTTCCCGTCGCCGGCACAGGACTACGTAGAGCAGACGCTGGATCTCAATGAGTTGTGTGTGACGCATCCGGCGGCGACCTATTTTGTGCGCGTACAGGGGGACTCGATGACCGGGGCGGGGATCTTCTGCGGCGATATGCTGGTCGTCGATCGCTCGCTGACTGCGCGCCACGGTGATATTGTGATTGCCGGCTTTGACGGTGAGCTGACCGTCAAGCAGCTGGCGTTGAGGCCACGGCCACAGCTGTTGGCCTGCAACCCCGATTACCCAGCGATTGTAGTGCCGGAGGGGGTCGAGTTGGATATCTTTGGCGTGGTCAGCAGCGTCGTACGCAATCTGCGAGTCGAGCGGTGAGTCGAGTCTTTGCGCTGGTCGACTGCAATAACTTTTACGTCGCCTGTGAGCAGCTATTCCGGCCGGATTTACGGCATGCGCCGGTGCTAGTGTTATCGAATAATGACGGCTGTGTGGTGTCACGCTCCAAGGAGGCAAAGGCGTTGGGCATCGGCATGGCGGTACCGGTGTTTCAGCTGCGCGAGCAAATTCGCCGTCACCGCATTGTCACCTTCTCCTCGAATTATGCGCTCTATGCCGATCTGTCGGCGCGGGTGATGCAGACGCTGGAGCAGCTGGCGCCAGCGGTTGATGTCTACTCGATCGATGAGGCCTTTGTCGACCTGACGGGGGTGGCGGCGGTGAGGGCGTTGGAGGATTTTGGCCGAGAATTGCGGCAGACGGTACAGCGCTGTATCGGGCTGACGGTTTGCGTGGGCATCGCGCCGAGCAAGACGTTGGCAAAGCTGGCCAATCAGGCCGCTAAGCAGTACCCAGCTACTGGCGGTGTGGTTGACCTCAGTGATCCTCGGCGGCGCCGTCGTCTGCTGGCGTTGATGCCGGTGGGCGAGGTCTGGGGGGTGGGGCGACGACTGCGTGAGCGACTATTGGTGGAGGGTATTGAGACGGCACTGCAGCTGGCCGAGGCCGATGTAACGGATATCCGCCAGCGCTATTCGGTACAGCTGGCGCGCACCGTCTGTGAACTCAACGGTGAGTCCTGTCAGCCCCTAGAAGACCTGCCGAGCCCGCGTCAGCAGATTATCTGTTCACGCTCTTTTGCCCGCAAAATCAGCACCCAGGCAGCGATGAAGACGGCGCTATGTCACTATCTGGCGAGGGCGGCGGAGCGGCTGCGTGGCGAGGCGTTGAGCGCCAAGATGGTGACGGTGTTTATGCGCACCAGCAGCTTTGGTGGTGTGGGGCGAGGCTATGCGAACAGCGCCAGCGCCTCGTTATCGGTGCCGAGCAGTGATACCCGTGATTTGATGGCGCTGACGGTGATGTTGTTGCAGCGGCTGTGGCGGCAGGGCTATGACTACAGTAAGGCGGGGGTGATGCTGACAGACCTTTATCCACAGCGGGGCCAGCAGCAGGACTTGTTTGTCAGTGGCAGCGAGCCGCAGAGCCAAGCGTTGATGACGACGATCGATCGTATTAACGCCAGCGGTAAGTCGCGGGTATTTTTTGCCGGCCAGGGCTGTGACCCCAGCTGGCGGATGCGCCAGGCACATCTGTCGCCTGCTTATACGACGCGCTGGAGCGACCTGCCTGTGGTGCGTTAGTGGCGCTTTAGCGGGCACCACTCTCGGCCACCCATTTCTCGACCACTTCGGCGACCCAGGGCTGTTTAATTTCCGGGTCGAAGTCCTTGCGGAAATACTGGCCGACGGAATGGCGATTGACCCCCCATTCGGTCTTGGCGAGCCCCTTAAAGAACATCCACAGGTGAGGCAAGAAACGCTTGTTCTGTGCCTTTGCGTCCTGCCAGACGATCTCCGGAATAAGTACGGTGACGAAGAGGTGGGCGACAATAACGCCCTCGATCATGCCCCACAGTTTTAACCAGTAGGCGTTGTTGATGTGGTTGATGACCTTGAGTTTGACGAAGGAGTGTTCGAGCTCCTCTGCGGTATGCCACTTCCACAGTTTGGCCATCTCCTCGTGCATGCCGCTGCTGTACAGTACATCTTTGTCGATATGACTTTTGAAGAAGCCAAAACCGACAAATTCAATGAAGGCGCAGGAGGCCACCGAGACATAGAGCGGCGTGCGACGCTGAATAAAGCGGGTGATCTTTTCGGTGAATTTCCCCGCTTTTATTTTATCGAGACCGATCTTTCTGTTGACCGGAATGTGCATCTTTGTGTGTTCGATTTCTTGGCGTACAAAGATATCGACGAGCTCGCGGATACGAGGTTCATCATCGAGTCGGGGGTCGTCACGGACCTCGCGCATGGTCTTGATGACATAGCGCTCGAAGGGAGGAATGCCGGCGTTGAGAATATTGTAAAAGATGCGGTAGAAGTCGTCTTCGCACCAGTTTTTTTCTATCGCATCGATATCGATGTTGATTTTTTTTGATTTCATTATCTGTGCCCCTGTCGACGATACGGTCGTGGTGATTATTCCGTCTACGTTGCTGTCAACGAATTTGTCAGTCTATGAGGGAAGGGCTGGGGCGGCCATGCGGGGTTGTTTAAAAGCGAAATGGTTGAGGGATAAACTTCACCTTATCACCTCAATACACGAGGCGTTAATTTAATCCAGTCGTTCCATATCGTCTTCGTTTGGTGCGGCTTCGTTGATGGTTTCGTCGGGCTGCGAATACTCTTCCTGCCTCTCTTTTGATAATGCTTTTGGCTTATTCTTGTGCGCCTCGACGGATGAATCTTGCGCCGCTGGCTTGGCTGTCGGAACGGGAGGCTGAGTGTCCTTTTTGGCGCAGCTAATGAGGCTGCTGGCGACGATCAGTGTGAATAGGAGAGTGATAATTTTTTTCATCTAGGTGTCCGTTACTTTTTCTGTGACTGTTGTTGCAGTGCCCAGGCGAAGGCCGGGCTTTCGGCAAGGGATTGGGTGTTGAGTGGGCGGTAGTGTGGATCGAGGAAAAAAGCACAGTGCTCGGTGAGGTGATGATAAAAAAATTCACACTGTTTTGCATCTTTCAGCATCGAGGCAAAGCGCAGGGCGTTGCGACTGACATTCCACTGGAAGGGCTCTTGCCGCAGCAGCTGCCGGCTGCTGGCGAAGAAGTCGCTTTGCTCTAGATAGCTGGCCAGCTGCCGGCCATCGCTGCGCTGTGTTTTTTCTAGCGCGTTGAGGTAGCAGGCGAGGACGTTTTGCTGCAGCTTGAACAGGTTTGTCGGCCCCAGCTGCTGCAGGGTATCGGGATGTTGTCGAGCGATAGTGATTGCCTGTTGGTAGTGGCTGATAGCTTGCTGTTGGCAGTACTCAAGGGCTTGATGGCGGCGTCTATCACGATGGCAGGGGATCAGATCGAAGTAGCTGTTGGCCAGGATCCAGTGCAGACGAATGCGGTCGAGGGGCTGCTGCCAGTCGCGTTGCTCGATCAGTCGCTTGAGCACGATACGCATAGCCTCGGTGTCGCCGTTCTCCTCGTCAACGGCAAGGCTGTTATACAGACGCAATAGGGCTTCACTGTGGGGGCTAAAAGGGCTGGGAAAGTACCGCCGATGCAGCGTCTCGATAGCCTCTATAATCGTTTGAGTGCTGGCTCTGTGCGGCTGTTTGTAGTGGGCCTTTAGCGTTTTTTCGTCAATACCAGCAGGATAGATTAGATCGAGCTCGCAGAGGAACTTGTCCCATGTCCAGGGGATGGCCTTGAGGCGATTGACCTTGTTAAAGAGAGAGGGCATGGCATGACCAGAGCTTAATTAGGGAGACCAATCTAGGGTCGAGATTACCGAATTGTTGGCAGCGCGGCAATGTATTGTTGTTGTCCTTACGACCACCTACAGCCAGCGGCGATGTACAGCGAACAGCGCTATATGCGTATTACGGCATGGTTAGCTTGAGTCACTGCACTGCACAGCTGTACTGCAGGGATAATGCCTGTGCTCTACTGTTGTTGTTGTTGTTGTTGTTGTTGTTGCTGCTGTTCTTGCTGTTCTTTCTGCTCTTGCTGCTGCTGTGCCATGGTGCGGCGTAGTAGTTGGCTGTAGATCGGCTTGCCGCCGAGTGCCTGCGCCATCATGGTGGCACCGAGGGTGGTGATCAGCAACGGCAAAATAAGGTCGTAGTTATGGGTTAGCTCGATCACCAGCAGGATGCCGGTGATGGGAGCTCTCACCGTCGCTGCGAACAGAGCGCCCATGCCGGCGATGGCAAACATGCCGGGGTTTAGCTCTAAGCCAGGGAACAGGTGGGTGCAGATGACGCCAAAACAGGTGCCTAATAACGTGCCCAAGGCTAGCATCGGTGCAAATACACCGCCGGTGGCGCCGGAGCCAAAGCAGAGCAAGGTGACGGCCAGGCGGGCGACAAAGAGAAATAATAACATCGACAGGCTAAAGCCGCCGCTGACGGTCTGGGGAATGAGACTGACGCCCTCGCCACTGAGCTCGGGGAAGAGCATCAGCATCAAACCAAAGAAGCCACCGAGGCTAGCGCCGATCAGTAGAAAGCGCTTTAGTTTGTTGTTGTGGAAGGCGAGAAAGGCGTCCATGGAAAGGACGACGAGGCGGTTGAAGACGACGCCGAAGAGGCCAAAAATAAGGCCGAGGATGAGGAATAAGACTAACGAAGAGATCGGTGCGGCATGGTAGACCGGCAGGGTGATCATCGCATCTTGGCCGCGCAGGACTCGATAGGTAATTGTTGCCATGATGGCGGCAATGATGACCGAGCGCACCGAGACGAGGTTATAACGGAACTGCGGCCGCATCTCTTCGACGACAAACATTACGCCGGCCAGGGGGGCGTTGAAGGCAGCTGCCAAGCCAGCGGCGGCACCGGAGGCGACGAGGGTGTGTACACTCTCGTCGTTTTCTATGCGGAAGATATCGCAGAGCATGCGCCCGACGCTGCCGCCAATCTGTACTGATGGTCCTTCGCGTCCTAATACCATGCCTGCGCCGATGGTGCCGATACCGCCAAAGAATTTAACGGGAATGACTCGCCACCAGCGTAGTTTGCGTACGCCGTCGAGGGCCCCTTCGATCTCGGGGATACCGGAACCGGAGGCTTCGGGAGCGAAGCGGTGGACACAATAGAAGCCTGCGCAGGCGAGTATGGCGCTAGAGAGGCAAACAAGGATGACAGTAACAATATTGGTGCCGCCAGCTGTGGCGACCCACTCCTGTCTCACGAGGGCGACATGATGGATGCCGATATCGAGTAGGGTGCAGAGTAGGCCGGCAATAATACCCACGCAGGCCGCCAGGAAGATAACCATCACCGGGCTTTTGTGGATGGAGCGGAAGCGTCTTATCGAGCCCGTAGGCTGTTCGCGGCTGGTCGAGTTGTCGTTGGTGGTCTGATCATCGTTAGTCATCGTTAAAGATACCGGGGGGTGCTCGAGCTTGAGTGTGCTGGCTCAATCGAGTTGATCAAAAAAGTGGCCAGATTATAGCATCGAAGCTAGCTCGACCATGACGGCATGCATCAATGCCGAGGATAAATAAGTCAGCAAACGTTGATTTTTTGTCGGGACGTGCTAGCAATGCGTAAAATCTTTGCCGCGTGTCCGTCTAGCCTAGTGATGGCGGCATAATAATGCTTTTTTAAAAAGCGCATTTCTCTGTTTGATCGCGCCAAAACACTCACGATTAATGGCTAGCAACGTCACGTTTGTTGAGCGTTTACGGGCGCTGCTACAGCAGCGCGGCAGGGTCAAAGGCTCGGCGGTTAGCATTATTTTACGTAAAGCGGAAGACCAATCTGTCGCGGATCTTACCTGATGCCCCTAAAGGCGGCAATGTATTGTTGTCGTTATCACAGCAAACTACCACGAGAAGGATACGATGATGAAAATAGGCCCGGCTTTACCCCCCTTATCAACACTGGTCTCGGTTCTGTGCCTGGCGGCGGCGACCAGCCTACTTGGCGGCTGTGGCAGTGAACAGGCTGCCGACGAGCGTAACAATGCCGTTGACTACAGCGCGCGGCCGCTGCCTGCGAAACTTAGCGCTCAGGCCGATGAGGCGAGAGAGTCGATAGGGGCGGCGCCAATGTTCAAGGCGAAGCCGAGGATCGGTGTCATGCCAGTACAGTATCAGTCGCCCGAATTGGCGGGCGATCGCTACGCTAAGGCCGAGAGTAGTCGAGTGCACAGCGTCGCAGAGGCGCCATTGACCACGTTTAGTATCGATGTCGATACGGCCAGCTATGCCAATGTGAGACGTTTCGTCGTCAATGGCCGCTTACCGCCAAAGGGGGCTGTGCGCGCAGAGGAGTTTATTAACTACTTCACTTATGGCTTTAGTCAGTCTGCTAAGGCGTCGGCAGCTAGCCCGTTTAAGCTGTCCTACGAAGTGGCGAAGAGTCCCTGGAATAGTGATCGTCAGCTGCTGATGTTGGCGCTTGATAGCAGTGCTGTAGAGCTTGTGCATAAGCCGAGTAACTTAGTGTTTTTATTGGACGTTTCTGGGTCTATGAACAGCCCCGATCGGCTGCCGTTGGTGCGCCGCTCGCTGAAGATGTTGTTGACCCAGCTCGATGACCAGGACCGGGTAGCGATTGTCGTCTATGCCGGTGCCGCGGGGGTGGTGCTGGAACCGACGAGGGCGAATGAGCGGGCGACGATTGTCGGGGCCCTCGAGCAGCTCAGTGCCGGTGGCTCGACCAACGGTGGTGAGGGCTTGAGACAGGCTTATCGCCTGGCGCAACAGGCGTTTATCGAAGGCGGCAATAACCGGGTGATCCTCGCTACCGATGGTGATTTCAACGTCGGTGTCAGTGGTACCGATGAGTTGCGTGAACTGGTGCAGCGACAGGCTAAGCAGGGGGTGGAGCTGACCGTGCTGGGCTTCGGTCGCGGTAATTATAACGATCAGATGATGGAGCAGATATCTAATTGGGGTAATGGCAATGCGGCTTACATCGACACCCTGTTAGAGGCGCGCAAGGTCTTGGTCGAGCAACTGGGGGCGACGCTGCAGACAGTCGCAAGCGATGTCAAAATTCAGCTGGAGTTTAATCCACAGCAAGTGACTGAGTACCGTTTAATTGGCTACCAGAATCGTATGCTGGCCAATGAGGACTTTAATAACGACAAAGTCGATGCCGGAGAGATCGGTGCGGGTCATACCGTGACGGCAATTTATGAATTGACGCTGACGGGGGCAAAGCAGCCTTGGTTGCCAGCGCTGCACTATGCAAAAGGTGAGGCCGAGTCGTCGCAGGCATCTGCGACAGAGTACGGTTTGATGAAGCTGCGTTATAAGTTACCGGGGCAGAGCCAGAGTCGCCTTGTTAGCTTCCCGCTGCGAGTGCAGACGGAAACTGTAGGCAGTGTTGATTTCAATTTTGCGGCAGCTGTGGCTGCCTATGCAGAACGGCTATGCTGCGATAAATACCTCGGTGATTTCGCTTATGCGGCGATTGAGCAGCTGGCGCAGCAGGGGCGCGGCGATGATATCGCCGGCTATCGTGCCGAGTTTATTCGTCTGGTGCAACAGACGGCGTTGATTGAAGGCGTCGAGGATTAATTAAACGGCAGGCGCTCGGCCAGCTAAGCTGGCGAGTGTCCCTCTAGTTGTCTTTAAAGATTTTCATCAGGTTGTCGACGACGACTCGTTGCAGGCTCTCAAGCTCTAGCTCAGACAGGTGGGAGAGTTGTTTTAGGTCGATGGTGTGCAGGTGCAGCGAGGGTACGCGACTCTCGTATTCACGGAGACTGCCTTTGATAACTATCGGTAAGAAGATCTCGTCGCGGGCCTGAAACTGTTTGATGACGTCTAATAGTCCCGCCTTGAAGGGCATTTCACGACTGCTAACTAAGCCCAAGGGGCAGGGAATCTTGATGAATAGGCCGCTGTCGCCGGAGCATTCGCCGGGATAGAGGAAGATGCCGGTATCGACGACCGCCTCCTTGGGGATACGATGAAAGTTATCGTGATGGGCGATTTGACTCGGCAGTACGGAAATCTCATAGTTAGCATTGTCGGGAATCAGAAACTGATAGCTGCTATAGATAATATTGACAAAGCTCGAGTAAATGCACAGCTTATTTTCGAAGCGTCGTAAGAAGTCGATGGCCTCGTCGCGGTTGGTGATGGCGTGTAGATCCCAGTTGAGCTCGTAGTCCTGCTCGATCGCTGCGGTATCGTAGGCGGCAGTCTCCATCGTCATCTCCTGATTCGTCCCTAGTGTTGATTTATTAATGTGTTAACAAGAAACATTGCACGAAGCCTGCCAACTTTTTATTCATTATGAGGACTGGTACGCGAAATATAATAAAGGTGGCGATTCTTGCAGTAAGTCACCACCCTAATGACAAAATTTGTCACATTGTCGACAAAAAGATACCCATCAGCGACTTTGTTCGGCCTGTAGTACGGGCTGCGTTGCCGAGCCGGTCTTAGCGCGCTCGAGTACCAGCGCGCTAAGGCACAACCCTGTGGTCGATAGTTCGTAGAGCAAGGCGCCCATATTATAGTCGTCAAGGCCGTGCATAATGCCGCCGAGTAGACGGCTAATGCCGAGACTGCCGATGGTGGCGAGTATTAGCCAGAGGCCGGGGATGACCCAGCGCTGTTTGAGGGCGCAGACAAAGTAGAGAATGCCGAGGCCGAGTTGCAGGCCGCCATACATGGCAATGATTTCGACGGTGCTACCGCCGATGCCGGGTTGGTAGCCGATATACTGCGCGGGCAGTTGTGGGCTGATGGCGCAGAGCAGACCGTAGACGGCAAAGATGAGGCCGCTAATGATGAGCAAAATCTTAGAGAAAAGCATAATAGCTCCAGAGTCGATGACGTTGATATTATGAGCGTTATATTGATACATCGTCTGAGCCGCTGGAGGCGACTCTAGCTAGCTGGTTGATTACAGCAGCTTTGGTGGTGGGAGGGCGAGAGGGTTATTTTTTATTGCTCTCGACCTCCTATATTCGAGGGAGGGTACAGAGAAGGAGTGTGTAGAGAAGGAGTCTCAGGCTCCTCCCCCGTTTTGCGTGAAGCTTATTAGGCTTAGCAAGCCGCAGCGATCTCGCCTTAGTTGAAGTTATATTGGGTCATGAAATGCACGCGCTGTGAGTCGCCATCATAGCCATCGGTATCTTCGCGCTCGCCATAGAGGTATTCAAAGCCGGTGGTAATGTGCTCATCGATATCCCAGAAGATATTGGCGACATAGTAGGCGGACTCGGTATAGCGGCTGAGCGACACTCCCGGGATGTACCCCGCATCGTTTTTGTCGTAGTAATAGCCGCCGTTATCGACGTCAACCATCGAGTAGGCGAAGGTGGAGCGCAGGTGATCGTTCCACTGTTGGGCGATGGCCACCGAGTAGGCCTCGGCAGTGACCGTGTCGACATTGCCGTCATCGTCGATGGCTAGGGTATTGCCGCTGCCCGAAAGATCGGCGATATAGTGGCTGGCGCCGTCGACATAGGCGGCGCTTAACTGCAGCGCGGTGTGCTGGGTAATATTGATGACGCCGCTGAGTTTGGCACCGTAGCCGTCGATACGCTTACTCTTGTAGTTGGCGGTGGTGCCGAAGGCCGGTTTGCCCTTGAAGGAGGTGTAGACGTAATTGCCTTGGATGTTGCCCCAGTCGCCACTGTTTTTCAGCATTAGGTGAAGGTCTGGACGGTCGAAGTTGATCGACTCGGCGACGTCGTCGTCGTTGCTGATGTCGTCGAGTTCACTGGCGTAGGAGTTGTCCTCCAGTGCTAGGGAGGCATCCCAGTGCTCAGCAAAGCTGTGGTTGTAGCGGATGAGTGGCTGGCGCAGTGCGAGCACGCCGGGTGCGCCCTGCCAGTCGACGGTGGCGGGGTTGGCCGAGAGGTTGTCGAAAGTGGACCAGGTCTGACCTAACGTCCAGGCGCCGGTCTGGCCATAGGCGTGTCGAAGGCGGAAGCTATTGCCGCCGCCGTGGAAGTCACCCTCGAGGAACATCTTCAGGGTGCCGAAGGGGCTGGGGGTGAGTGCCTCGACGCTGAAGCGGCTCTGGTTGGCGCCGATGTGAAATTGGTCGCCGCTACCGGTATAGGTTTGGCCGTCGCTGATGTAGTACTTACCGTCGCCCTTCTTGATCGGGATCTGGCTGACGATGAAGGAGTCGGGGTTGTTCATGCCGTTACCGCCGTCGTAGGCGGTGACTAGATTGGCAAAGCCACCGAGCTTGATGCTGACCTGTTGGTCGCTGGCCTTGACGCTGCCGGCCTGCGTGCCGGTGCCCGACTGATATTGCCGGCTGGTTGTGGAGACGCGTTGCTCCTTAATGAACTCTTGCTCGAGGGCGTTTTTTTCCTGCATCTGGCGCTGCATTTGCTCGATGACAGCCTGCATTTGTCGGATTTGAGCCTCGAGCTCAGCGTTGCTGGCAGCGAGGCTGTTCGGGCTAGCGAGTAACAGCGTGGCCGGGGCAAGTGCCGCGACGGTGATCTTTTTCAGCATGGTTTGGCTTCCTTGAAACGTTCGCGTTATCAAGGGGAAGTTTAGAGGCGAATAAGCACAAAGGCGGGGATATTGGCGGTATAAAAGGAGATATCAGCAGAGTTGTTATGCTGCCGTGTTATATGGGGCCGACGAACCGCGTGCGCTAACGCGATTCGTGAGAGTGCTGCGGCGCTGACACTGCGTTTAGCGGCGTCCGCACAGGTCGTCACCGAGGCAGGCGTGGGCCCAAGGCTCTATGTTCTGGTTGCTGGAGATGAGTTGCTGGCTATCGTTGCTGGCGCAGCCGGTGATGAACAAGCTCAGGGCGGCGAGTAGTAGTAATTTCTTCATGGTATAACTCCTGTTTTTAGTAGCCTAGGTGCTACAAATCTGTTCTATCCTTGAGCGGCGGGTGGCGCCAACATGATGTATTTTGTCGTTATTGTTTCTGCGATCCTGCAGACGAACAACCTTGCTCTATATCAAATTATTAACTTATCTTAATAAAAAGGCAAGAAAATGCCTAGTCAAAAGCGTATTAACGGGTCTTGTCGGCACGGGCAATAACTTATAGGAGATGAGGGGCGTCGGGGGAGTGAGCGCTGGAGCGTTAGTGCTGCCTGCCCTGTGGCGGGATGTTTGTTTCAGGCACAAAAAAGCCGGTGACTGGCACCGGCTTTTTAGTGTTCTAGGTTGCGCTAGGCGAACTTAGAAAGAGTACTGTGCTAGCAGGTTGATGCGCTGTGCCTTGGCATCTTCCTCGTGGCTGGCATCGATGCGAGTGTTGTCGGCGACAACGTATTCAACACCGAAGTCCATGTTCTTGTCCGCAGCCCACATGATGTTGGCACCGGCATAGTTAACAGAGGTAACGTTCGCATTCTGATCAACGAGAGCGAGGTCAGAGCTGTTGTTGTCGATGTTAACAGCTGAGTAGAACACGTTGCCGCTTAGAGTGGCAGTCAGCTTTTGGTTGTAGGCAACAGTCCAAGCGTCGGCAGCGATGGCTTCAGCTTCGCCGTCAACTACGCCGTAGCTGTAGCCGTCTAGGCCCTGTACACCGTAGATGTATTCGTTTGAGCCGTTTGAGTAAACGTAGCTTGCCTGTAGGCTTGCTTCCCAAGGTAGGTTAACAGCACCGCCAATCTCGGCTGCGTAGCCGTTGATGCGCTCGCCTTCGTTAAGTTGGCTGGTGTTGGTGCGGAAGCTGGTAGAGGCTGCGGCAACAGCAATGTGTCCCCAGTCACCTTCGTTCTTCAAAGAGGCTACGAGGTCAGGACGGTCAACGTTGACAGTCTTAAGGTCGCGGTCAGTGCCCCAGCTGGTCTTAGACTGCTCGGCAGATACTGCGTAGCTCCAGTTGTCGCCGAAGCTGTTGCGGTAGGCAACCAATGGGCGACGCTGGCTGAAGGTACCGGCTGGTCCTTGGAAGTCGATGGTGTTAACACCAGGTGCGGCGTCGTTGAAGACCGAATCGGTTTGACCGACAGTCCAGTGGCCAACTGCGAAGTAGGCGTGACGTAGACGGAAGGTATCGGCGAAATCACCCTCAACGTAGGTACGGACGGTACCGAAGCGGCTAGGTGTTAGGATTTCCATGTTGAGACGAGACTCGCCAGCACCGGCGTCGAACTGATCGCCACGCTTAGAGCCGGTAGTGCTCATGCGGAAGGGGTTGAGGCTGTTAGGGCCACCAGCGGTTGCGTCATCGCCAGAGGTCTGGCCAGCGGTTAGACGTACGAAGCCGCCGAAGTTAACCTTGCTACCAGCAACGTCAGAGCTAAGGCCGCTCTTCTCAGAGCTGCTGCTCTCGTTGTTACGCATTTCTTCGCGCAGGCTGTCAACTTGAGCTTGTAGCTCGCTAAGAGTCTGGGCTTGGCTTGATTGAGTGGTGTCTTGTGCAAGAGCGCCGTTAGCGGCGAATACAGCAAGAGCAATAGGAGCGATTTTGCGCAACATAGTAACTTCCTTCAGGATTTAAAAGTATCGCACTGCTTCATGGACTTGAGCTAAAGCAGCTCGAAGAATCTACTCAACAGTCATAAAAAACTATGAAACGCACATTAGCAGAACTCGTCACCGAGATAATGCGACATAGATCAAATTTGAATAAGCTAGAAGTCTTTTTTTATTTTTTGTAGGAACTTTTCTAGAAATTATCTTTGGATTGTTTTTTTGAGCGGCATTATATCGACAAGTAATAGTGATTAATGACTATATTTATAGGTGTAAACACCTATTTCCGGTGATGCAGATATCTATGTATACAAGTTTTGATTTCGCCTAACGAATAGATATTTTGGTAATAAAAAGTCAAAATTTAACAAAAATTCACTAGACATTAGGTGGAATATTTATCTAACAGGGAGGTGGTCGCGCGTGAACGGAGGAGGTTAGCCGCCGGTGGTGTTCATGAAACGAACGATTTGCACGTCATCACTGAGGTCGAAGTGGTGGCGCTCAGGCTTGATGTCCAGCGAGTCGATGATCGCTTGCTTGAGTCGTACCATGTCGCCGGGGTAGCTGCGAATGACCTGCCGTAGATCGACGGAGTGTTCGTTACCAAGGCAGAGCAGCAGCCGCCCTTCGACGGTGACCCTGACGCGGTTACAGCTGTCGCAGAAGTTATGGCTGTGGGGGGAGATGAAGCCGATGCGTGTCGTCTGGCCGCTCACTTGATAGTAGCGGCTTGGTCCGGGCGTGCTGCTGGTGCTGGCAGTAACGCTGTAGCGTGCCTCGATCATCGCCAGTATTTCGTCGCTGGAGCAGAAGCTGAGCGCGCGATCGTGCTCGCTGATGTCGCCGAGGGGCATCTCTTCGATGAAGGTGATGTCGACGCCCTTGTCGATGGCGAAGGCGACGAGATCGAGGATCTCGTCGTCGTTGCGACCTTTCAGGATGACGGCGTTAAGCTTGACGCGCTGGAATCCTGCGGCGATGGCGGCATCGATACCGGCCAATACCTTGTGCAAGTCACCGGTGCGGGTCAGCTCTTTGAATTTGTCGGCATCAAGGGTGTCGAGGCTAATGTTGATGCGGGTGGTACCCGCATCGACTAGAGGTTGGGCCAGTCGAGGTAGCTGCGAGCCGTTGCTGGTGAGATTGAGTTCCTTCAGTCCGGGGAGGCGGCCGAGTTGCTGAAACAGGTCGATGGCGTTGCGGCGGATCAGTGGCTCGCCGCCGGTGAGGCGAATTTTACTCACCCCGAGTTCGACGAAGGCGCGGGCGATGAAGGCAATCTCTTCTAGGCTCAAGATCTGCTCGCGGGGCAGGAAGGTCATCTCCTCGGCCATGCAATAAACGCAGCGGAAGTCACAGCGATCGGTCACCGACATGCGCACGTAGTCTACGCGGCGATTGAAGCGGTCGATAAGAGTGGTGGGCTGGTCGGTATTCATCATCAAAATTGTACTACGTCGATGGTGCTGCGACTACGCGGCGCCGGTATTGTGGTCGTTATTGTCAGTGTCGTCGCTGTCGTCGCTGTCGTCGGCGTCTTGCTCGGGGTCTGTCTTGGGTTTGATGAAGCGGCCGGCGAGGACGCCGAGCTCGAACAGCATCCATACCGGGATGGCCAGTAGGCTCTGGCTGATTAGGTCGGGCGGCGTCAGCAACATGCCGATGACGAAGCAGCCGACGATGACGTAGGGGCGCTTCTCGGCGAGTTTATCGCTGGTGGTGACACCGGTCAAGATCAGTAGGATGGTGGCGATGGGGATCTCGAAGGCGACACCGAAGGCGAAGAACAGCTTGAGGATGAAGTTCAGGTAGCTATTAATGTCGGTCATGATACTGACGCCCTCCGGCGCGATGCCGGCGAAGAAGGCGAAGATCAGCGGAAAGACAATAAAGTAGGCAAAGGCGATGCCGGCGTAGAACAGTACGACACTGGAGACGAGCAGCGGAATGGCGATACGTTTTTCCTGGCGGTACATGCCGGGGGCGATGAACGACCAGGCCTGGTAGAGCAGGAAGGGGATGGCGAGGAAGACCGAAACTACGCCGGTCAACTTAAACGGCGTTAGAAAGGGCGAGGCGACGTCGGTGGCGATCATCGTCGTACCCTCGGGCATCAGGGCGCGCAGCGGCTCCGAGACAAAGCTATAGATCTCGTTGGCATAGCTGAATAGCCCGGCAAAGACGATCAATACAGCCAGCACTGAGTAGAGTAGGCGATTGCGCAGCTCTAACAGGTGGGCGATCAGGGGTTGGGCTTCATCGTTAACGTTGGTGCTCATTACGGTTCGTCGCTGTTATCGCTGCTGGTCGGTGTGAGCAGAGTCTGTGCTGGGAGACGACTCGATCTCGCTGTTGCTTGGTCGGCTTTGCTCTCTTCGTGGTTGTCGTCAGTCGCGCTCGGTTGACTCTCGGTCGAGGAGTGCAGGTCAAACTCGGCGCTCTTCAGGCTGGCGCGTACCTCGTCAAGGTTGCCCTTGAGGTCTTGCTTGCTCTGCTCGAGTTGCTGCATGATCGAGTCGTTGTGTATCTGTTGGCGAATCTCGTCGGCATCCAGCTCACTCTCGATCTGCTCTTTGACCTGGTTGAACATGCTGCGAATCTTGCCGACCCATTTGCCGGTGGTGCGCACCGCGTGGGGCAGGCGCTCTGGTCCCAGCACGACAAGGGCAATGATGGCGACCAGCAGTAGCTCGGTAAAGCCGATATCAAACACGGCTTATTCGCCCTTCTTGGGGTCGGCGCTGGCGCCTTCCTTGTTGGCGACGCTTTCACCTTCGGGGCTTGCCTGTTGATCGAGGTTTTTCTTTTCCTGTTCTGTCTTCTCTTCGTCGTTCATGGCCTTCTTAAAGCCTTTGATCGCGCCGCCGAGATCGCCGCCGATATTCTTCAGGCGCTTGGTGCCGAAGAGGACGATGACGATGGCTAAGATGATGAGTAGTTGCCAGATGCTAATGCCGCCTAAACCCATGATTGAGCTCCTTTAAATGAATGCTGTAAATTACTTTGATTGGCCGCGCGAAGCTTTCTCCACGAGGCCGGAAAGGTCGAAGCGGCGCTGCAATTCAGCCAGTACCGCGCTAGAGTCTTCGCCGAGATGCGATAGCGCCACCAGCGAGTGGAACCACAGATCGGCGGTCTCGTAGATGAGTTCGCTGTTGTCGCCGCTGTGTTCGGCGTCTTTGGCGGCGAGAATGGTCTCGGTGCACTCTTCGCCGACCTTCTCGAGAATCTTGTTGAGCCCCTTGTGGTGGAGCGAGGCGACGTAAGAACTGTCTGCGTCTGCCTGTTTGCGAGCTGATAGTACCTGATCTAGCTCGGCCAATACGTTATCCATGGTGCTTCCGTTATCTGTTGCCATCGATTGGCGAAGGCTAGTTATAAATGGTCTCAGGGTCTTTGACCACTGGATCGACGCTCTGCCATTGGCCGTTATCGTACTTGCGATAAAAGCAGTTTTTACGGCCGGTATGGCAGGCGATGCCGCCGAGCTGCTTGACCTTGAGTAAGACTACATCGGCGTCACAGTCGAGACGAATTTCATGCAGCTGCTGGATATGCCCGGATTCCTCGCCCTTGCGCCACAGTTTCTGGCGAGAGCGCGACCAGTAGATGGCGCGTCCCTCGTCGACGGTGAGCTGTAGGGACTCTCGATTCATCCAGGCCATCATTAGGATCTCGCCGCTCTGGTAGTCTTGAGCGATGGCTGCGACAAGACCGTCCGGTGTCCATTTTACTTGGTCTAAGAAAGAACTCTCGATTAGCGTGGTGCTATCGTCGCTGACGTTGCTGTTCATAGGGGCTCTGTTGTCAAACTCGCGGGTGTATTGTAAGCGTATAATACACGATTAATATTGATAGAGACGATAATTGCATGGTTTCTATCGTCGCCAGAGTGCGATCAATGCGATGCCGAGCAGTAACCAGCTGCCGGTAGGTAGC
The DNA here is from genome assembly GCF_003752585.1 of Sinobacterium caligoides. Taxonomy (NCBI): domain Bacteria; kingdom Pseudomonadati; phylum Pseudomonadota; class Gammaproteobacteria; order Cellvibrionales; family Spongiibacteraceae; genus Sinobacterium; species Sinobacterium caligoides. The sequence continues at coordinate 81,270 of NZ_RKHR01000008.1, read as the reverse complement.
TCGAGGAGCTGTTGTATACGTGCTGGCTCGGCGATGATGACGGCGCCGACCAGGGCGGCGACGGCGATGCTGACGCGTTGTCGACGGCTTGATTCACGTTGCTGTTGCTGTTGCTGTCGTGCTTGCAGCTCGTGTTGTAACTGCACTAATTGCTTGTTCTGCTTGATGTTGTTGATCAGCATGTCGGGCACTTTGGGCAGTTCTTCGAGCCAGCTCGGGGCGCGCTTGATGCTCTCCTTGAGCAGCGCCTTGGGGCTGTAATTTTGTTTCAGCCAATCCTCTAGGAAGGGCTTGGCGGTGTGCCATAGGTCGAGTTGCGGATAGAGTTGTCGCCCCAGCCCCTCGATATGCAGCAGTGTCTTCTGCAGTAGCACCAGCGATGGCTGTATCTCCATGTCGAAGCGGCGGGCGGTCTGGAACAGGTAGAGCACCATGTCGGCGAAGGAGATCTCGCCCAGTGGCTTTTCGAAGATTGGTTCGCAGGCGGCGCGGATGGCAGCCTCGAAGTCTTGTACGCGGGTATCGGCGGGTACCCAGCCACACTCGACGTGCAGCTGTGCCACCTCACGGTAGTTTTGCTGGAAGATGGCCAGTAGGTTGCGGGCAAGATAGTGACGATCAAAGTCGCTGAGGCTGCCCATAATGGCGCAGTCGATGCCGATATACATGGGGCGCTCGGGGTGTTCGCGTGAGACGAAGATATTGCCCGGGTGCATGTCGGCGTGGAAGAAGTTGTCGCGGAATACCTGGGTGAAGAAGATCTCGACACCGTGCTCGGCCAATACCTTCATATTGGTCTGCTGTGCCGCCATCGCCGCCACGTCGGAGACGGGAATACCGTAGATGCGCTCCATTACCATGACGTTGCTGCGGCAGTAACTCCAGTAGACCTCGGGGATGTAGAGTGCCTCGGAGTCCTGGAAGTTGCGGCGTAGCTGCGAGGTGTTGGCGGCCTCGCGCTGTAGGTCGAGTTCGTCGAAGATGGTGTGCTGATACTCCTCGACCACCTCGACGGGGCGCAGGCGCTTGCCGTCGGGCAGGTAGCGTTGCAGTAGCCTGGCGAGCCAAAACATCAGGGCGATGTCGCTGCGAATGGTGGGCTCGATATCGGGGCGGACAACCTTGACGACGACCTCGCGACCATCCTGCAATACCGCGGTGTGTACCTGCGCGATAGAGGCGGAGGCGAGGGGCTGGGGGTCGAAGTCACGAAACAGGTTGCCGACGCTATCCTGCAGTGCCTCCTCGATGATCTGGGTGGCGACGTCACCCTCGAAGGGAGGCACTTTGTCCTGCAACAGTTCGAGCTCATCGGTGATGTCGTCGTCGAGGAGGTCGCGACGGGTCGAGAGCATCTGGCCGAACTTGATGAAGATGGGGCCCAGCTCGATCAGTGCTAGGCGAATTCGCTCGCCGTGGCTCAGTGCCGGCTCGGGGATCAGTCGCAGCGGCGAGAGAGTCAGTAAGATGCGCAGCGGCAGTGGCAGGCGGTGTCGGGGTAGCAGCGTGTCAAGGCGGTAGCGGGCAGTGACCCAGATGATGGTGAGTAGTCGCAGAAAGGTGGTCACGGAGGCGGTCCTGTCATCGCTGGAGAAGAGCTTGTGTATGCCCTGGCCGGTAGCTTAGCCCTGTTAGGGGGTGATTTTTCGGGCCAGGCGGTCGAGCTTGGCTTGCAGTCGTTCGGTATCGTTGGCGAGGCGGCTGACCTGACTGTAGAAGTCCTCGAGCTCGCTCTTCGGGGGGCTTAAGCGGCCCTCCTCGAGGATGAAGTCGCTGGCTTGGCGGCGCAGGTTGCGCTGTGCCTCGCGACCGAACTTGAGGCCGCCGCGCAGCAAGCTGCCGAGGCCGTTGGCAGCCATGTCGGCGAAGCTGTTGCCGCCGAGGCTCTTGCTGATGGCGGCCTCCCAGTCGATATCCAGTCGCTTTAAAATTGCCTGTAGTTGTAACAGGGGGGCGCTGTCGCCGGTCAGCGTGATGTTGCCGTTGATCAGGCTCGAGGCGGCGTCGTCGGCGCCGAGCAGCTGCAGAAACTCGCCGGCGCTGCCAGCCAGGTGGCTATCGACGGGGCCGTCGTAATAGCCGCGCAGGGAAATGCCGTCGTGCTGTGGGCAGAGGTAGAAGTCGAGCTGTGGGCTGGTGATCTCGATATGGAAGACTCGCCCGTCGAGCTCAGCGAGTGCTCGACGGCTACCGGGATCAAAGCGCAGGGCGCTATTGATCACCTTCTCGAGGGCGGCTAGACCCGCGGTATGCAACGTCGGCAAGATGATCAAGGCTTTACGCCCTTGTGTAGAGCGACGACACCGCCGGTCATGTTATAGAACTCGGTCATGGTGAAGCCGGCGTCATCCATCATCTCTTTCAGTGTCTGCTGATCGGGGTGCATGCGGATGCTTTCGGCGAGGTACTGATAGCTGTCTGCGTCGTTGGTGACCAGCTTGCCGATGCGTGGCAGTACGTTAAATGAGTAGGCGTCGTAGGCCTTGGAGAGTAGTTCGCTCTGCGGCTTGGAGAACTCGAGTACCAGTAAACGGCCGCCGGGCTTGAGCACGCGCAGCATGGAGCGTAGGGCGCGGTCTTTGTCGGTGACGTTGCGCAGTCCGAAGGCAATGGTAATGCAGTCGAAGTGATTATCGGGGAAGGGTAGATACTGCGCATCGCACTGGACGTAGTTGACGTTGTTGCAGATGCCGCGGTCGATGAGCTTGTCGCGGCCGACCTTCAACATGGAGTCGTTGATGTCGGCGAGAACAACCTCGCCCTCGGCGCCGACGAGGCGAGAGAACTTGGCGGCTAAGTCGCCGGTGCCGCCGGCGATATCGAGTACGCGTTGACCGCGACGAACACCGCTGACCTCGATGGTAAAACGCTTCCAGAGGCGATGGACACCGCCGCTCATCAGATCGTTCATTAGGTCGTACTTGGCGGCAACGGAGTGAAATACGCCGGCAACTAAGCCTGCTTTGTCGCTGCTGTTGACGGTTTTGAAACCGAAGTGGGTGGTCTTTTGCTCGCTCATGGCGTCTCTACATCGCTGTGGCTGTTTTAACGGAGCTCATTGTATAACAAACACAGCCTATTGATAGGTGTCGGCGGGCAATATTCGTCGTGCTGGGTCAAGCTTGTGGGTTGTGCGCTTTAATTACCGAGGCGAATCACCTGGGTGTTTTCATCGCGGCTCTGTCCTTCGGCGGCGAGGCGGGCGAGATAGTCATCCCAGAGCTGCTGCTGTTCATTGGCCAGCCGATAGAGATAGCCCCAGGAGTAAATGCCTGAATCGTGGCCGTCATCGAAGTGCAGCTGAATGGCGTAGTTGCCGACAGGCTGGATGTGTACGATAGTGACATGGCGCTTGCCGAACTGCAGCACCTCGGAGCCGACCCCGTGCCCCTGGACCTCGGCCGAGGGTGAGTAGACGCGCAGCAACTCGGCGCTGAGCGAGTAGTCTTCGTCGCCGTAGCTGAGCACGAGCAATTTTGACTGTTTTTTGTAGTTGATGCCGCTGGGGATCGGGGCGGTGTTTGCAGTGGTCGGTGACATGGTGGTTCCAGCCGTCGGGGCGATGGGAGTTGTTTAATTTATAAGATCTGTGGCTAAAAAAAAAGGTCATCGCCTCGGCGATGACCTTTTTTCTGCGGCGGCTGAGACTAGCAGTCGTCAGTGCTCTGCAGTGGGTAGTGAGCCGGGTAGGGCTGTTGGGCGACGCCGGTATCGACGGCGGCCTGTGCGACGGCGCCACTAACTAGACCGAGTAGACGGCTGTCCATCGGCTTGGGGATGATGTAGTCACGGCCGAATTCGAGGGCGTCGACATTACAGGCATCGAGTACGACCTGTGGTACCGGTAGCTTGGCGAGGTCTTTGATGGCGTGTACGGCGGCGATCTTCATCTCTTCGTTGATCACCTTAGCGTGGACGTCGAGGGCGCCGCGGAAGATGAAAGGGAAGCCCAGTACGTTATTGACCTGGTTAGGGAAGTCGGAGCGCCCTGTGGCCATGATGATATCGTCGCGCACCGAGTGTGCCAGTGACGGTGCGATCTCTGGATCTGGATTGGAGCAGGCGAAGATAACAGGGTTGGGTGCCATGCTCTGCAACAACTCTGGCGACATCAGGTTGGGGCCGGAGAGACCGACGAAGGCGTCGGCGTCTTTGCAGGCGTCAATCAAGGTGCGGTCGTCGGTCTCGCTGGCGAATTCGGCCTTGTATTTGTTGATGTTCTCACGACCCTGGTAGATAACACCGCGGGTGTCGATCATGCGGATATTGTTGCGGTCGGCACCGACACTGACGAGCAGGCGCATACAGGCGATGGCGGCGGCACCGGCGCCGAGGCAGACGATTTTGGCATCGGCGATGTTCTTACCCTGGACCTCCAGCGCGTTGAGCATGCCGGCGGCGGTGACGATAGCGGTACCGTGCTGGTCGTCGTGGAAGACGGGTATATCGCAGGCTTCGATCAACTGCTTTTCAATCTCGAAGCACTCGGGTGCCTTGATGTCTTCGAGGTTGATACCGCCGAAGGTGGCGGCGATGTTTTTGACGGTCTTGACGAAGTCGTCGGCATCGACGGTGTCGACTTCAATATCGACGGAGTCTACGCCGGCAAAGCGTTTGAATAACAGGCTCTTACCTTCCATTACTGGCTTGCTGGCGAGCGAGCCGAGGTTACCCAGACCGAGGATCGCGGTGCCGTTGCTGATGACCGCAACCAAGTTTCCCTTGGCGGTGTACTTGTAGGCGTCGGCAGGGTTGGCGGCGATGGCGCGAACGGGCTCGGCGACACCGGGGCTGTAAGCCAGCGCTAAATCATGCTGTGTCTGTGAGGCGGTGGTGAGGGCGAGGGCCACTTTGCCTGGCTTGGGTAGAGCGTGGTAATCGAGTGCTTCTTTTTTAAAATCTGACATTTATGTACCAATAAGTGATCTTGTTGTCGGTAAAAGGGCAGTGATTGAGCCGCGTGATGGCCGCTCTGAGGCTGGCGTTGGGTGGTTGGTGCCCTGACGTGCCTATTTATTTACTTGCCCCTCTCTGGCGAGTTGCTGAATAGGACCGCCGTTCAAGGGGGGGGCTGATCCTACTAACTGTTCCAGGAGTTTTGCTCCGGTTACAGCTGCCTCCCTAGACAAGAGGCTTGTGACCTACTTGCTTGAGGCTCGTGGCAACAAAATAGCGTTTATTATTCGATGCGATAATAAAAGCTGCCGCCTGGCTCCGCTGAGATTGACGTTTCAGGGTCAATCACTTGCGTTGGCGGTGTGCTTGAGCACGTCGTCGGTTCTGTTCTCCCCGAGGACGCACTCTGGCTAATGCTGTGGGCGACGCCGTGGCGCTGCGTGATTATTTTCAGTCTAGCTTCGTCGAGGTGTGGCGGATAGTGCTGTCACCATAGCTCGATGAGATGACAGGTCCGTTACGTCGCCATCAACCTATTTCGTGACGGCATCGCTAGGGCCTGTGCTGGCTCGTTTGGGCGGTTATCGCCGACCTGAGCTGGCTCAATGTGCCTGTTATCCAGTAAAAAAGCTAGTAGCATTGATAAATGCTGGCTAACACCTTGGCTGATAGTAGCCTATTTAGGGCGTATCGCCGATCAATAAGTTACCGTCTATCGTCAAGGCAAATTTACAGGGGTAAGCAACAGTGAGCGGGGGGGTGCGTAAAAAAGGCACTGACGAGGTGCTCGTGAGTGCCTTTTTACGCTACTTTCTATGCCGCTACTTTACTAGCGGCATAGCTACCTGCTCGAGGTAGCCGCTGCTTAGCGGGAAGTACGCGAGCTGAAACGCTTCTTGAAACGATCAACACGTCCACCGGTGCTCGCTTCTTTCTGCTTGCCGGTGTAGAACGGGTGGCAGGCTGAACAGATATCGAGGTGTAGGTCTTTATGCATAGTAGACTTAACTTCGTGCACAGCACCGCAGCTGCAAGTCGCGGTAAGTGCTTGGTATTTAGGGTGAATACCTTCTTTCATGATCGTAATCCTGTGTTTGTGGCACCGCCACTCAGGCCGTCCTGAGCACCGCACCTACAAGGTGTTGGTTGATATTTGAGCGCTGAAAAGCACAAAGAGGGCGGATTCTACCAAAATCTCTGCCAGTAGCAAGCGGCAATTGCCCTGTCTGCTGGGCCAGTACGCGAGAGACTAACTGCTAGCGTCGAATTAGTGATCGAGGCATAGAGCAATAGTGGTGGCTTTATAGTAGCCTGCGAGATTAGATTGAGGTGATATCGAGTGATGATTAACGGTGACACGGCAACCCATGAATAGATCTTCCACAGCAGATGAACCCTTTAATCTGTCGGCGCCACAGCCTGCCGACGAGGATGCGCCGTTGTGGCGGGTGGCGGTGCCGACACCGCTGCGCAAGCTCTATGACTATCTGCCGCCGGTAGCGCTGACGGCAGAACAGTGTGCACGCGTGACGCCGGGGGTGCGGGTTAAGGTGTCGTTTGGCCGTCAGCAGTTGATCGGTGTGGTCGTCGACTGTGATGCGCAGTCGGACTTTCAGCGCAGTAAACTCAAGCCGGTGCTGGAATTGCTCGATAATGACAGTGTTTTCAGTGCCGATATTGAGCGGCTGTGTCACTGGATCAGCCGCTACTATCAATACGGGCTCGGTGAGGTGATGAGCAACGCCCTGCCAGTACTGTTGCGCAAGGGGCGCAGTGTCAGCGCACAGGTGAAGCGCTGGCGGCTGACGACGAATGGTAAGGGGCTGCCGGAAGGCGCGTTGCGGGGGGCGAAGAAGCAGGCGTTATTATTGGCACTATTGCAGCGTGGCGAGCAGAGCCCTGAAACTCTAAAGGAGCAGGGCATTAGTGCGGCGATTAGTCGCGCCATGGTCGATAAGGGACTGATTGAACAAGTGCTGATCGATGAGGCACTGGCCGTGCCGAGCGCGCCTTTGCCGGCGACTTTGCGGCAGTCGGCGCTGACCTTGAATGCACAGCAGCAGCGGGCCCTAGACGAGGTGCCGGACACGGGCTTTGCGCCGACCCTGTTGCAGGGGGTGACCGGCAGTGGTAAGACTGAGGTCTATCTGCAGTTGATTCATCGGCAGCTAGAGGCGGGTCGGCAGGCATTGGTGCTGGTGCCGGAGATTGGCCTGACGCCACAGACACAGCAACGCTTTATTGATCGCTTTGACTGCCCGGTAGCGATGCTGCACTCGGCGATGTCGGATACGGCACGGCTGGAGGTGTGGCGGCGAGCGCGGGTGGGTCAGCTGGGGATCGTGATCGGCACGCGTTCGGCACTGTTCACGCCGCTGCCGCAGCTGGGCATTATTATCGTCGATGAGGAGCATGATGGCTCTTTCAAGCAGCTGGAGGGGGTGCGCTACAATGCCCGTGATGCCGCCGTGGTGCGCGCGAAAGACTGCGCCATACCCATCGTTTTAGGGTCGGCGACACCGTCGCTGGAGTCGCTGCACAACGCTCAGCAGGGGCGCTATCGCCACCTTGAACTATTGGAACGGGCGGGAGGTGCCGAGCCACCAGCCGTGCAGCTGGTCGATGTACGGCAACAGAATATGCACGAGGGGATGAGTGGCGAGCTGCTCGAGGCGATGCGCGAAGAGTTGCAGCGCGGTCGTCAGGTGCTGTTGTTTCTCAATCGCCGCGGCTACTCGCCGTCGCTGATGTGTCATCAGTGCGGCTGGTGTGCGGATTGTCATAACTGCGATGCCAAGCTGACCGTCCACCTCAAACCACGCCAGTTACACTGCCATCACTGCGACAGTCGTTACGCTATCCCGGCGGCCTGCCCGAACTGCCATAGCGGCAACCTGCTTGGCGAGGGTATCGGTACCGAGCGTAGTCAGCGGGCGCTGGAGCAGCTGTTTCCGGCGGTGCCGGTATTGCGCGTCGATCGCGATACGGTGTCGCGTCGAGGTGAGCTCGACGAGCTGTTGGCCGAGGTGCATAGCGGTGAGCCCTGTATTTTGGTGGGCACACAGATGCTGGCCAAGGGGCACCATTTTCCCGATGTGACGTTAGTTGCCATCGTCGATGCCGATGCGGGCTTCTTTAGTAGTGATTTCCGGGGCAGCGAGCGCATCAGCCAGCTGCTGGTGCAGGTGGCGGGCCGAGCGGGCCGGGCGGAGCACCGTGGACGGGTGTTGGTGCAGACCCATCACCCCGAGCACCTGTTGATGCGGCAGCTGTTGGAGCAGGGTTATCACGCGGTGGCGCAATCGCTTCTGGCCGAGCGTCAGGTGTTGGGGCTGCCGCCCTGCGGCTACCTGGTGATGGTGCGTGCCGATGCCCGTCACGAGCAGTTAGCGGAACAAATGTTGGCGCGTCTACGCGATGCTCTGCAGGGGTTGGCCGGTAGTGAGGTGACATGGGTGGGCCCGATGCCGGCGTTGATGGTACGGCGGCAGGGACGTTTCCGCGCACAGATCATGTTGCGCAGTGGCAGCCGTGGGTTGTTGGCACAGTTGGCTGGCGCCGTGGTTGGCTGGTTAGAGGCCGATGCCGAGGCGCGTAAGATGCGCTGGTCAATTGATGTGGATCCGCAGGATACATTATAAGCAGCATTAATATCGCAAGCTGTGAGCGTCGACGACTAGTGCTGCTTGGCAAACGGAAGGATTCAGAGGATAATTGCTGGTTTCCCTCCCTGAAACTGCAGAGTTATCTAACGACCATGAAAGATGTTATTGCCGAGCTGCTAAGCCAGACCATTGAACAGTTGAAGTCCGCCGCCATCATCCCGGCCGAGCTTAGCCCGCGAATTAACGTCGATCGCACCCGTGACAAGAGTCATGGCGACCTTGCGACCAATCTGGCGATGATGCTCGCCAAACCGGTTGGCAAGCCGCCGCGCGAGGTGGCGCAGCTGATCATCGACCACATGCCGACGTCGGCGTCGGTCGCCAAGATTGAGATTGCCGGCCCCGGTTTCATCAACTTCTATCTCAACGAAGGGGCGGCCTCCGCTATCGTTGAGACCGTGTTAACGCAGGGCGACAAGTTTGGTTGTAGCGATATCGGTAAGGGCCGCAAGGTGCAGGTCGAGTTTGTATCGGCTAACCCTACCGGGCCGCTGCATGTTGGCCACGGCCGTGGTGCGGCTGTTGGTGACACCTTGTGTCGGCTGATGACGGCGACCGGCTGGGAGACCACGGCAGAGTTTTACTACAACGATGCCGGCAACCAGATTAACAACTTGGGCGTATCGACTCAGGCGCGCTGTCAGGGTATCGCACCCGATCAGGCGGGTTGGCCGGAGGACGGCTATCGCGGCGACTATATCCAAGATGTGGCGACGGCCTACATGGCCGGCGAGACGATTGTCGCCGAGGACAAGCAGGTCACCGGTGCCGCCGATGCCGACAATCTGGCGGCGATCACCGAGTTTGCGGTTGCCTATCTGCGCCGCGAGCAGGACTTGGATCTGAAGGCCTTCGGTGTGCACTTCGATGTCTTCTCGCTGGAGAGTGCGCTGTATGCAGAGGGTAAGGTCGAACAGGTGGTGGCCGATTTAGTGGCGAGTGGTAACACCTACGAGAAGGACGACGCGCTGTGGTTGAAGACCACGGACTTCGGTGACGACAAGGATCGGGTGATGCGCAAGAGTGACGGCGGCTACACCTACTTTGTTCCCGATGTCGCCTACCACAAGGAGAAGTGGCAGCGTGGCTTCAGCCGGGTGATCAACGAGCAGGGGGCCGATCATCACTCGACCGTCACGCGTGTGCGCGCAGGACTGCAGGCGCTGGATGTTGGCATTCCGAGCGGCTGGCCCGAGTATGTGCTGCACCAGATGGTGATGGTGATGCGCGGTGGCGAAGAGGTGAAACTCTCCAAACGTGCCGGTAGCTATATCACTATTCGCGACCTGATCGACGAGGTGGGCAAAGATGCCACTCGTTACTTCCTCGCGGCGCGCAGTCCTAACTCGCAGTTGACCTTCGATATCGATCTGGCGCGCTCGCAGAGCAACGATAACCCGGTCTACTACATTCAGTACGCACACGCGCGTATCTGCAGCATGATGGCGAAGCTCGACGGTCTCGGCTGGTCGTGGTCGAAGGAGACTGAGAGCGACCTGACGCTGCTGACTGAAGACGCAGAAAAGGCGCTGCTGAAGCGTCTTACCGCCTTCCCGGAATATGTGAGCAAGGCGGCAAATAGCGCCGAACCTCACGTCATTGCCAATTACATCTACGACCTCGCCGGTGAGTTCCACAGTTGTTATAACGCACACAAGACGCTGGTTGAGGATGAGGCTCTGCGCAACGCCCGCCTGGCCTTGAGTGCCGCGGTGCGACAGGTACTCAGCAACGGTTTGACGCTGCTCGGTGTCTCTAGCCCAGAGCAGATGTAGTCAGATGGCCAAGGATTTTGCCAAGAAGAAGCGGTCCGCGGCGAAGCGGCCGCCGCCTAGACGAGCGCCTGCGAAGAAGAAGCCTGTGGCGAAGAAAAAGGGCCCGGTGAATCGCCGCACTCCCATAGAGAAGGCGTCGACGCCCATCTGGGTCTGGCTGTTGACGGCGGTTTTACTGTTGGGATTGCTGGCGTTTCTGGCACACTTGCTGACGCAGGCGCCGGCCTCGGGTACGACGGTGAAACCAACAAAGAGTAGCAGTCAGGCGAAGCAGGAGCGGCCGATTCCGGTGGTCAACAAGAGCAAGCCGGCGGTTAAGGCGGATGGCAAGATCGACTACGAGTTTTATCGTATCCTCAAAGAATCCGAGGTGAAGGTCGATGTCGTGCCGCTGGATATGCAGCCGCGTAAAGAGTATATCTACTTCATTCAGGCCGGCTCGTTCCGCTCGCATGCAGATGCTGACAGCCATCGTGCCAACCTGATCTTGCAGGGGCTGAAGGCGCACATCGAAGGGCCGAGTAAAAATGGCTGGTACCGTGTCTTAGTCGGGCCCTACGAGCGACATGCGGGACGCTTCTCGAAGGAGCGTGCGGCACTGGTCAATCAGGGCTTTGACACCATGACGATCAAGCGCGATAAGCCGAAAAAGTAGCCTGGAAAAGGCCTCGAAACCGAACGATCTCAACTGAGACGTTCGGTTTTTTTTCGCCGATAGAAAGGTGTCGAGGCGCGCTAGGCTGCGTCGTGCCGAGGTGCGCAGGTGCTCAGACTATTGATCGGCGGCAATTGAGCGTGCGCCATGGCTTGAAAAATCCGCCAGCGACCACACATTAAAGACTTTAAACGAGTGTGGAGGCAATGGCCTTGGAACAGTACAGAGGTACAACGATTCTTTCAGTGCGCCGTAACGGTAAAGTTGTTATCGGTGGTGACGGCCAAGTGTCCATGGGCAATACCGTGATGAAGGGTAACGCGCGCAAGGTGCGCCGCCTGTACCACAATAAGGTACTGGCCGGTTTTGCTGGCGGCACCGCCGACGCCTTTACCCTATTCGAGCTGTTTGAAGCCCAGTTGGAAAAGTATCAGGGACAGCTGGTACGTGCCGCCGTCGAGCTGGCTAAGGCGTGGCGTACCGAGCGCTCGATGCGCAACCTCGAGGCGTTGCTGATTGTTGCGGACCACGAGACCTCGCTGATCATTAGTGGTAACGGCGACGTGATCGAGCCAGAGGACAATCTGGTGGCGATCGGTTCTGGCGGACCCTACGCCCAGTCTGCGGCGATGGCGCTACTGCACAATACCGAGCTCAGTGCTCGCGATATCGTCACCAAGGGGCTGACCATCGCCGGCGATATCTGTGTTTATACCAACCACAATCACACCATTGAAGAATTGGATACTGGTGCCGCCGAATAGCGTCGCAGAGAGAGGAATTGATTATGTCTGAGATGACACCGAGAGAGATTGCGCACGAGCTGGACCGTCACATCATCGGTCAGTCTGGTGCTAAACGCGCCGTGGCGATCGCCCTGCGCAACCGCTGGCGTCGGATGCAGCTGGACGAGGCGCTGCGTGAAGAGGTGACACCGAAAAACATCTTAATGATCGGCCCTACCGGCGTTGGTAAGACCGAGGTGGCAAGACGTCTGGCGAAGCTGGCCAATGCGCCGTTCATCAAAGTCGAGGCGACTAAGTTCACCGAGGTGGGCTATGTCGGCCGTGATGTCGAGTCGATCATTCGCGATTTGGTGGAGTCGTCGATCAAGCAGCTGCGCGAGCAGGAAGTCAACAAGAACCAGAACAAGGCCAGCGACGCCGCCGAAGAGCGCATCCTCGATGTGCTGCTGCCGCCGGCACGCAGCTTTGAGGAAGATGCCGCGGCGAGTAAAGATTCGTCGACACGGCAGGTGTTCCGCAAGAAGTTACGCCAGGGCGAGTTGGACGACAAGGAGATCGAGATCGAGGTGGCTGCCGCCGCTCCCGGCGTCGACATCCTCGCGCCCCCGGGCATGGAAGACATGACCAATCAGCTGCAGAGCATGTTCTCTAACATGGGGCAGGGCAAGAAGAAGTCGGCGAAGATGAGCGTCAAAGACGCGATGAAAGTGCTGCGTGATGAAGAGGCCGGCAAGCTGGTCAATGAAGAAGACCTGAAGACGCGCGCGGTGCGCCTGGCCGAGCAGAACGGTATCGTCTTTATCGACGAGATCGATAAGGTGGCTAAGCGCGGTGAGAGTGGCGGTACCGATGTCTCTCGTGAAGGGGTGCAGCGCGACCTGTTGCCGCTGATCGAGGGCTGTACGGTGTCGACCAAATACGGCATGGTGAAGACCGATTACATCCTCTTTATCGCCTCCGGTGCCTTCCACCTGAGCCGCCCCTCTGATCTGATTCCAGAGCTGCAGGGCCGCCTGCCGATTCGCGTCGAGCTGGATGCTTTGAGTAGCGACGATTTCTATCGCATCTTGACCGAGCCGCGGGCGAGCCTGACCGAACAGTACCGTGCCCTCTTGGCTACCGAGGGGTTGAGTGTCGAGTTCAGCGATGATGGTATTCGTCGCATTGCGGATACCGCCTGGGAGGTGAACGAGCGCACCGAGAATATCGGCGCCCGCCGGTTGCACACGGTGTTGGAGCGCCTGTTAGAGAAAGCCTCTTTCGAGGCCTGTGATATGGCGGCGCGCGGTGAAAACTTGGTGATCGATGCGGCCTTCGTCGACGCTGAACTCGGTGAGTTGAAGCAGGACGATGATTTGAGTCGCTTCATCCTCTAGTGCATAGACGGTGAGCAGATGAAAGAAAAGAGCCGTTAGGCTCTTTTTTTTGCTCTGTCGCCAACAATCTGCGGGCAATTGTACAGAGGATTGATAGTCACGCTATTTTTGCACGACAGGGCTGCGTATATTGCCGCAGCTATGGCAAGCCTGGGTTCAGTCGCTTGCGACAACAGATAAAGTGGGCTATTGGTTAGCAGGGTAGGCCATCTCGAGAGCAGTAGAGAAATGATTAATATTGATTACCAAGCGATCTTTCACGAAGTGGTGGATGAGCTTGCAGGGGTTCATGATCGCGGTGAGGTTGCCGACTATATTCCCGGGCTGGCCGATGTCGACCCGAATAAGCTGGGTATCCATCTGACCACGATCGATAACCAGCAACACAGTTACGGTGATTTTGATGAGCGTTTCTCGATCCAGAGTATTTCCAAGGTTTTAACGCTGACTCTGGCGATGGAGATGATCGGCGGTGATAATCTGTGGAAGCGGGTGGGCATCGAGCCCTCAGGCTCGGCCTTTAACTCGCTGGTGCAGCTCGAGTACGAACGCGGCATGCCGCGCAACCCGTTTATCAATGCCGGTGCGATCGTGATCTGCGATGTGTTGGTGAGCTGTCTGGACAACCCGAAACAAGACCTGCTCGATTTTATTCGTAGAATCTCCGGTAATCAGACCATTGATTACTGTGCCAAGACTGCGGAGATGGAGAGTGAGACTGGTTTTAGAAATTATGCCTTGATCAATCTGATGCGCGATTTCGGTAATATCCACAACGACATCGAGACCGTATTGGATCTGTACTTTTACAGCTGCTCGATCACCATGAGCTGTAAGGAACTGTCGGAGACCTTCATGTTTCTGGCTGCCTACGGCACCAACCCGATGTTAAACACGGTGGTGGTGAACCCGACACGGGCGCAGCGGATCAACTCGATCATGCAGTTGTGTGGCTTCTACGATGAGGCGGGTGAGTTCTCTTTCCGTGTCGGCCTGCCTGGCAAGAGTGGCGTCGGCGGTGGCATCATCGCCGTGCACCCCGGCCGCTACAGTGTAGCGGTGTGGAGTCCACGATTGAATAAGAAGGGTAACTCTTACAAGGGTATGTTGATTCTTGAAGGCATGACCACCAAGTCGCAGACGTCGATCTTTTAATCGCGCTTTATTGGTGGCTTATCGTCGCGCCGGTGTGATGTTGATGCGCAGCCGATAGACTTGCTGCTCGTCGCGTCGCGCCCGGGCTCGCGGCAGCAACACCCGCAGTAGATAGTCACCGCTGGCGTCGATCGACAGCGGCTGCTGATTGCTCAGTCGCTGTTCGATAGGTTGTACGACAATGACGTCTAATGCCGCACTGTCGAGGTGGATATAGAGCTGTTCGCCAGCGACTAGGGTAAGGGGATAGTCGTCGTAGCCATAGCCCTGAATGACGCCCTGCATGGTCAGCGTTCTACTCTCTGGTGTCGCAGTGAGCGCGTGCTGCTGGCTCGGCAGACAGCCGGCCAGCAGTAAGCTGAAGATGACGCTAAACAATACCTGTGTTCTCATCGTGTTATTGCCTGTAGCGGTTGATCTCTTTGATCTTGCCAGCCTCGAGAATGACCTCGTGATAGAAGCCTGCCTCGGGCGGGTAGATCCACTGTTCGATCTTGAATTCACGCTCCTCGGTATAGGGCGGTAGTTGAGTCTTACGCAGGGTATAGCCAATCAGCTCACGGCTCAGTGGCTCGCCGCAGCGCTCCAGCAGCTGAATAGCCAAGTCACCCTCGCCCACCAGGCGGCTGCCGCAGCGCAGACTGCTGCTATCGAGGCCCAGCACGCTGCAGGACATAAGTAGCATAAGCAGCAGAACGATAGGTCGCTGTGTGTCTCTGTTGATGATCATCATGGCTCCGAGCTCTGTCGATGGCTATCGGGTGGGTGGTCGCAATGTATTGATAATAACCAGCCTCAAGAAAACTGTCGAGTGAGCGCGCCTGCTGGCTGCGTGTTAGCACGGTGATAATAATTCCTATCGGCAATGTTTTTATCAGGCGATTATTAAACTCCGTGTTTGTCGCGCTGCAGTTTCTTTAACTGGTGAATACTGCTTTTTCTATTCTTGCTATTTGATAATGTTTTGCCGCTATGTGAATGTGTTTTTAGGGTGTAGCATAGTTTTTCTCGCTGGATTCGTATCAATGGTAATAGACAATTCTATGGTCCTTGTATGAGTAAATCAGAAAGAATACTACTGCTTTTTATCCTGCTGTTGATCGTCATAGGTCAGGCTTCAATCGACATTTACCTGCCCTCGCTGCCGAGTATTATGCGGCAGTTTGCGGTGCCAGTGCAGAGCGCACAGATGACGCTCTCCGCATTCTTATTAGGCTTCGGTGTCTCGCAAATTTTCTATGGTCCGCTCTCGGATCGCTTTGGTCGCAAGCCTATTTTACTGTTCGGTATGTGTTTATTCTTAGTCGTTACGCTGGCATTAACCCAGGCGACGAGTGTCGAGATGTTTTTTGCTATGCGGGTGTTGCAAGGGGTCACGATGGGCGCGGCGAGCGTCTGTGCGCGGGCGATGATGCGCGATACTTTTTCAGGAGATAAGTTACTGGTGGCGGCCTCATATATGGCGATGGCCTGGGCGATGGTGCCGATCCTCGCCCCTGCGCTGGGAGGCTATATTGAGCAGTATTTGCGCTGGCAATATTCCTTTTATCTGCTGGTCGGTATCGTTGCTGCGATGCTATTTATGCTATGTTTTATTGCAGAGAGTAATAAAAATAAAACGCCTAGCCTATCGTTATCCGCTGTTTCCCGTTCATACCTTATGTTGTTTAAATCGGCCGATTTTAATTTAAACGTCGTTATACTGAGCCTTCTTTTTGGTGTCTTTAGTATTGTTAATATTGCCAGTCCAATAATTTATCAGCGGGTATTTCACTTTACTGCGCTGCAGTATGGTTTGACGATGCTAGTTATCTCGATCGGCTATCTGCTGGGCTCTTACGTCAATAAGCGAGTCGTGGTGCGAGAAAAAAAACGTGCAGTGGTGAGTAAAAGTATTTTACTGTTGCTGATTGTGTCATTGTCGTATGGGCTATTTGTCTTTTATTTTTCCGGCCAGAGCCTATTGACCATGATTTATATTTTTATTATTTATTTACTGCTGGGTTTTGTCTTTGCCAACTGTCTCTCCGATTGCCTGTCGCCATTTCAACGCAATGCCGGCAGCGCGAGTGCGATGTATGGTTTTGTGGTTTTTATTACTGGCTTTGTGATCAGCTACATTTACGCGCACTACTTCACTACCAGCGTGCTGACGATGACGCTGGGAGCGTTAACATTATCGCTATTGATGTTTTTCCCCAATCGCTATCTGAGTCGGCAACAGAAAAGCAGGGTAACGGCCTAAGCAATAGCGCGCCTCTGGCTGAGAGACAGAGGCGCGCTAGGCACGGCATTGCGCCGATAGAGGGTTAGCAGGTAACGGCGAGAGGCTCGAATAGCGCTTGTTTAACCGTAACCGGCAGGCCGATTAGGTCTTCCTCTAGGGCGCGGGCCATCAGCTGGCTGTCTTGATTGCAGGCGACGGCTCTGGTGCCGCAGCTGGCTTCGGCAATGATCAACAGGCGTTCGGGCTGGTTGTCAGTAAACAACACGGTGAAGGCGACGACCTCCGCCTCGCCGTTGAAGTTGCCATCGACGTTTTTGCGCGGGCTGTCGGCGGCCACCTCGGCGGTGACGTCGGCGACGGCAAACGCCTGTGGTTTTTTACTGTAGAGGCAGAAGGCCTGCTTGGTGTTCATGCCGGAGACATTCGAGACTAGACCGTAGTTCTTGTTCTCTGCCTGCATGCGCTCGATCATTCGCACCGTGGACTGCAACACATAGTTATTCAGTGGCCCGCCGGCGAAGGGCATGCCGCCGGTGACGGTGAAGTCGGCGGCTGATGGCTGTGCCAATAGCCCCAGTTCATCGGCAAAGCTGAGCACGGCGATCGGGAAGCAGCTATACAGCTCGAATAGCGCAATGTCGTTAATGTCGATGTCCGCCATGGCGAGAATTTTTTCGCCGGCATGCTTGGCGCCGAAGCAGCGGCTCAGGTCGGCGCGTTGGCTCACGGCCTGCATCAGGTTGCTCTCTGTCGAGGCGGCGGGATAGATCCAGTGCTCCTCGGCGATACCGAGGGCGCGGGCCTTTTTGATCGAGCAGAAGATGAGCGCCGAGGCCTGGTCTACGTTCCAGCTGGTGTTGTGTAGCTTGGTGTAGGGGCTCGCGAGCATGGGGTTTTTGCTGGTGGCGGTCTTGATCGTCTCGGCGCTGATCGGTTGACGCTTCCACGCGTATTCGTTGTCTTGAGCGATGCCGTTAAAGCGTTGATAGAGGGCGGCGATGTCGTCGCGATGACGCTCGCTGCTGATCTGTTGGCGGTGGCGCCAGGCGGAATCCATCAGCGCATAGTAGCCCACGGGCATGCCGAGGCCGGCGACAGCCTCGGCCTCGAGCCAGAGTTCCTCGTCGGGCTCCAGGGTGAGATCGGCGGGGGCTGTTGAGGCGGTCTCGGGTAGCTCGACACCGTGAATGGTGGCCTGCAGCGAGCGAAACTTCGCCTCGCCACCCATGACGATGGCGATGTCGATCTCGCCCTGTTGGATGCGTTGGCAGGCGCGGTTGAAGAGGCCCTGTTGTAAGACACCGAGCTTTGCCAAGACGGTGCTGGCCTGGGTGTTGCCAATCAACGGCTTGACCAGGCCGGCAGGGTCGTTGTAGCTCCACAGGCCCTGGGGGCAGAGTAGCTCCTCGGCACCGCTTAATAGCTCGGGGCAGCCGATTTTATCGGCGGCGGCGATACAGGCATCGGCCATCAGTGCGACGGCCTCTTTCCCCTTTAGCGGCTCGGATAGTTGCTGATTGATCGCCGCAACACTGACAATTACCGGGTTATTTTCATTAATAGTCATGGCGGGTGGCAGGGCTCCAGATTTTTATTTTTTATTGAAGCTGTATTGTAACGGCTGCGCTACAGAAACATAGTTGATATGCGACGCGCTGCGTCGGGGCTAACACTTATGGTGGAAGTGACGCTGAGCAGCTTGGGCGAAACTGGCGTTTCTAACAGTCAGTGACGACGGCTATGCTATAGCTAGTGTGTGCATAAAGGGCTTGTTATATGAGGGGCCTAGCATGAGAGGGAGTGCGATGAGACGACATAGCATGAAAGGAGAACGTCGATGAGGGAGACAGCAGAACCGTTATGGGGGCCCTCTGCCGCGCGTGTGCAGGCGTCGGCGATGCGCCGTTTTCAGTTTCGGCTGCGTGAACAGCTGGAGGGTGACGACTATGCGGCGCTACACCGTTGGAGTGTGGAGCAACGCGAGGCGTTCTGGTCGGCGCTGTGGGACTTCGCCGCCATCGTCGGTGACAAGGGCGCGCCACCGCTGCTGTGTCAGGGCGACCGGCTACCCGGCAGCAGCTGGTTTCCCCGCGCCTCGCTGAATTATGCGGAGAACCTACTGCGTCGGCGTGATGATCACCCGGCTTTGGTGGCGCGCTTAGAAGACGGACAGCGGCAGACTCTTAGCTACGCTCAGCTCTATCGTCGTGTCGCAGGCCTGGGAGCGGCGATGCGTGCCGAGGGCGTGGTGGCTGGCGATAGGGTAGCGGCGTTCGTGCCGAATGTCGCCGATGCGGTGGTGGCGATGTTGGCGACGGCGAGCATCGGTGCAGTGTGGAGTTCGTGTTCGCCGGACTTTGGCGTACAGGGGCTGCTCGATCGCTTTGGTCAGATTGAGCCAAAGCTATTGTTTACCGCCGATGGTTATTACTACAACGGTCGCCGACACGATTCGCTGGCACGGGTGCGAGAGATACTGCCGTCGCTGCCGAGTGTCGAGCGGGTGGTGGTACTGCCGGTGCTCGGCGTCGGCGATGTCGCAGAGATCGCGTCGGCGCGGTTGATCGATGATTATATTGTGCACGAGGTGGAGGTGTGTGAATTTAATCGCCTGCCTTTCGATCATCCGCTGTTTATCCTCTACTCCTCCGGCACCACCGGCCGGCCGAAGTGCATCGTGCATGGCGCCGGTGGTACCTTGCTCGAGCACCAGAAGGAACACTTGCTGCACACCGACATCGGCCCCGACGATGTGTTTTTCTACTTTTCGACCTGTGGTTGGATGATGTGGAACTGGCAGCTGAGCGGCTTGGCCACCGGTTGTACACTGCTGCTGTACGACGGCTCACCGACTTATCCACAGCTGGACAGTCTGCTTGGTCTGGTCGACGCCGAGGGGATAACGGTGTTTGGCTGCAGCGCGCGTTACATCGCCACCCTGCAGCGGGCCGAGGTCGATTGCCGCGGGCGCCTACCGCTGACGACGCTGCAGACGGTATTATCCACAGGATCGCCGCTGGCGGCGGAGAGTTTCCGCTATGTCTATCGCGCCTGGAAACCGGATCTGTTACTGTCGTCGATTTCCGGCGGTACTGATATTCTCGGTGCCTTCGCCTCGGGTAACCCCTGCCTGCCGGTGTTTGCCGGCGAATTACAGTGTATCGGCCTCGGTTTCGACCTGGCGGTATACGGCGATGACGGTCAGTCGCTGACGGCGGCCAAGGGCGAATTGGTCTGTCGCCGTTCTTTTCCCTCGGTCCCCCTCGGTTTCTGGCGCGACAGCGGCGACCGGCGCTTCGTGGCAGCCTACTTCTCGCGCTTTGCGAATACCTGGTGGCACGGTGACTACGCGGAGTTGACCGACAGCGGTGGACTGGTGATTCACGGTCGTTCCGATGCGTTGCTCAACCCCGGCGGTGTACGCATCGGTACCGCTGAAATTTATCGTCAGGTCGATCAGCTGGCGGCGGTGGCAGATGCCATCGTCATCGGCCAGCGCTGGCAGGGCGACTGCCGCATCGTGTTGTTTGTGCGCCTGGCTGAAGGCGTCAGTCTATCGGCGGCACTCGAGCGACAGATCGCCGAGCAGATTCGCCGCCACACGACGCAGCGCCATGTACCGGCGAAGATCATTCAGGTGGCCGACATCCCGCGCACCATGAGCGGTAAGTTAGCGGAGGTGGCGGTGCGTAAGGTAGTGCACGGCGAGCCGCTGGATAATCTCGAGGCGCTCGCCAACCCTGAGTCGCTGCAATACTATCGTCAGCTCGCCGCCCTGAGCGACTCGCCGAGAGGGCTACCGTAGCACGCGCTGCAGCCAGGCAGAGATGTCAGCGATCTCACGGGGATGTACCGCATGCTCCATCGGGTAGGTTTGGTACTCGGGCTGGTAGCCCAATTGCTCGAGTGCGGCGCGGGCGTGCTTCCCCATCGCCTCGGGGACCATCGGGTCTTGGCTGCCGTGGAAGATATGGATCGGCAGCTGTCGGTTGGCGGCACTGGGCACGATGGTCTTGGCGGTGGCGAAGTAAGTCGATAGCGTCATCAGCCCGGCGAGTGGCTTGTCGTAGCTCAATGCGGTTTGATAGCAGACCGCGCCGCCCTGGGAGAAGCCAGCGAGCACAATGCGCTGGCTGGCAATGCCGTTGGAAATTTCGCGCTCGATCAGCTGACGTACTGCTTCGCTGGAGGCGAGTATCTGCTGCTCGTCGATCTCTCGTTCCAGTGACATAGCCAGGATATCGTACCAGGCGGGCATGACCATGCCACCATTGATAGTGATAGGGATCGACGGTGCATGGGGGAAGACGAAGCGCACCGCCATGCTGGCGGGTAATTGTAACTCGGGCACGATCGGCACGAAGTCGTGGCCGTTGGCCCCTAGGCCGTGTAGCCAGATGACGGCGGCATCGGGTTCGGGTTGTGTGTCGACAATTTCACAGGGCAGGTAAGACATAACGGTAGCCTTCAATCTTCAATTTTATTATCACCATTCTAATCGATGCGCGGGTTGAATCCTATCGCTTGCTGGTGGGGGTGGGATTGTGCTCGCGTTAGAGGGTGAGTTGCCAGTGAGGGTGTTAAACGGCGGCTATACTCAAGACAGAGTCTGAATGAGGCGAGGCCGAGATAACCGTGCCGCGCTGTGTTTCATGGATGGGAGCGCAATAATGACAACAACTAGCCCACTGCGTTTTATTACCGCCACCTCGTTATTTGATGGCCACGATGCCGCTATTAATGTGGTACGACGGATGGTGCAGGAGCGGGGCGCTGAGGTGATTCACCTCGGTCACAACCGCAGCGTCGACGAGATCGTACAGGCGGCGCAGCAGGAAGACGCCGACGCCATTGCGGTGAGCTCCTATCAGGGTGGCCACTGCGAATTCTTTCGCTATCTTATCGACCAGTTGCGCGTGCATGATGCGGAGCATGTGGCGGTCTTTGCCGGTGGCGGTGGTACCATCACCGCAGAGGAAATCGACGAGCTGCAAGCCTACGGTGTCGAGCGCATCTACCACCCGAGTGATGGCTTGCAGTTGGGGCTGGCGGCGATGGTCGACGACGTCATCGCGCGCGCCGAGCAGCGCCGCTTGCTGACCCCGAAACGGTTGTCGGTGGCGTCGTTCGAGCAGCCGCTGGAGATAGCGCGCAACCTCAGTGTGATCGAAGATGGGCAGATGACGGCGACGGCGCTGGCACGCTATCGCAGCGAATGGGCGGCGCACGAGGGGGCGAAGCGGGTGCCGGTGATCGGTATTACTGGTCCGGGTGGTGCTGGTAAGTCTTCGCTGACCGATGAGCTGTTGCACCGCTGTGGTAATTTGTTAGGAGCGAAGCGTGTCGCCGTGCTGGCGATTGACCCGAGTCGACGCCGCACCGGTGGCGCGCTGCTTGGCGATCGTATTCGCATCAACAGCTTGCGCCATGGCGGTATCTATTGGCGCTCGATGGCGGCGCGCGGTACCGGTTCGCTGGCGCAGGCGGTGGCCGATGCCCTGCGTTATCTGCGCACGGTGGGCTTCGATCTGCTGTTCGTTGAGACAGCGGGCATCGGCCAGGGGGATTCCGCTATCGTCGAGCTGGTCGACCTGTCGCTGTATGTGATGACGGCGGAGTATGGCGCTGCCAGTCAGCTGGAGAAGATCGACATGCTCGACATGGCCGACCTGGTGGTGATTAACAAGTCAGAGCAGCGCGGTGCCGAGGATGCGCTGCGCGAGGTGCGGCGGCAATACCGGCGTAACCACAACGAGTTCAGTGCTAACGACGAGGCTCTGCCGGTGTTTGCCACCTGCGCCAGTCGCTTTATGGACCCGGGGGTCGATCAGTTATTTGATGCGCTCTGCCTGCGCCTGCGCCAGCATGCCGTGTTTGCCGCCGGTGACTGGTTGCCGGCGACCGCGGCGCAGCAGCGGGCGAGTGATTATCGGCCGCTGATCCCGGCGAACCGCAGCCGCTATCTGGCGGAGATTGCTGCCCTCGGCCGCGAGCGGCAGGCCCATGCCGAGAGTCAGGCGCAGTGGGCAAGGCGCCTGCAGCAGTATCACGCCAGCCTGGCGGCGGTGGGCGATGAGTTATTGCCTGTGTTACTCAGCGGCTATACGACACGGCAGTTGCAGCGTGACGGCGAGCAGACACTGCGACGGCTGCGCCAGCACTACCAGCAGGCGTTGGAGCAGCTCAGCGAAGAGAGTCTCGCGCTGCTGCGACAGTGGCCGCAGCAGCGGCAGGCGGTCTGCGCCCCACGTCATCAGTATCAGGTGCGCGGTCAGACGGTGGAGGGGGATAATTACCGGCAGAGTTTGGCGGCGCAGTCGGTGAGCAAGGTGGCGGTGCCGAAGTACCGTGACTGGGGCGAGTTGCTGAACTTCCTCTACCGCGAGCACCTACCCGGTCACTACCCTTATACCGCCGGTGTCTTCCCCTATCGTCGTCGTGGTGAGGCGCCGACGCGGATGTTTGCCGGCGAGGGGACGCCGGAGCGAACCAATCGACGCTTTCACTACATCGCCGCCGGTCAGTCGGCGGTGCGTCTATCGACGGCCTTCGATTCGGTGACGCTGTATGGCCAAGACCCGGCGAAGCGGCCGGACATCTTCGGTAAGGTCGGCAACGCCGGCGTCTCCGTCGCCACCGTCGATGACATGAAGAAGCTCTACGCCGGTTTCGACCTGTGCGCTGATAACACCTCGGTGTCGATGACCATCAACGGTCCCGCACCAATCCTATTGGCCTTCTTTATCAACGCCGCCATCGATCAGCAGGTCGAGCGCTATCTGCGTGATCAGGGGGGGTGGCAGCAGGCCGAGGCGGTCATCGCGGCGCTGTATCCGAATAACAGTCAGCCACGCTATCAGGGAGAACTGCCCGAGGCCAGTGATGGTCTCGGCTTGGCGCTGTTGGGCGTCAGTGGTGAGCAACTGTTGACGGCAGAGCAGTATCAGCAGATTAAAAAAAACACCTTGATCAAGTTACGCGGTACGGTGCAGGCCGATATTTTAAAAGAGGATCAGGCGCAGAATACCTGTATTTTTTCCTGCGAATTTGCCCTGCACATGATGGGCGATATGCAGCAATATTTTATTGATCATCAGATAAAAAATTTCTACAGCGTGTCGATTTCTGGCTACCACATTGCTGAGGCCGGGGCGAACCCGATCACCCAGCTGGCCTTTACTCTAGCTAACGGTTTTACTCTGGTGGAGTATTATCTAGCGCGAGGCATGGCCGTCGATGATTTCGCGACCAACCTCAGCTTTTTCTTCAGCAACGGCATGGACCCGGAGTATGCGGTGATCGGCCGGGTAGCTCGACGCATCTGGGCACGGGCGATGCGCGAGCGCTATGGTGCCTCGAGCCAGGCGCAGCGATTGAAGTATCACATTCAAACCTCGGGCCGTTCGTTACATGCCCAGGAGGCGCAGTTCAACGATATCCGTACCACCCTGCAGGCACTCTATGCGCTGGTGGATAACTGCAATAGCCTACATACTAACGCTTTTGATGAGGCGCTGACGACGCCGACAGAGGCATCGGTACGCCGAGCGGTGGCGATCCAATTAATCATTAACCAAGAGCTGGGGCTGAATTACTGCGAAAACCCTTGGCAGGGCTCGTTTCTTATCGAGCAGCTGACCGAACAAGTCGAGGAGGCGGTGTATGTTGAATTTGAGGCGCTGTCGGCGCGCGGTGGTGTCTTGGCGGCGATGGATGGTCAGTATCAACGCGGTAAGATTCAGGATGAATCGATGCACTATGAGCGCAGTAAACACGATGGTACGCTGCCGCTGGTGGGCGTCAATACCTTCACCCAACAGCAGGAGGAAGTGACAGCCGAGCAGGAGCTGATGCGCTCGAGCACGGCGGAGAAACAGTGGCAGATCGATAATCTACAGCAGTTTAAGCAGCGTCGCAGCGACGATAAAAAGCGCCTGCTGGCACGTTTGAAAACCGTGGCGCAGGCGCGGGGCAATACCTTCGAGGTGTTAATCGAGCTGGCCAAGCAGGCTAGCCTCGGTGAGATAACCGCCGCGCTGTACGAGGTCGGCGGTGAGTATCGACGTAATATGTAGCTCTATACTCGTCGCAGTGTAGTCGGTTCACATTGGCAGGCGCCTGATATTGGGTAAGTCATGATGTATTACTCCAAAAATATAAAAATTATTTTACGCAACTAGCGAGTATCGGCACGCCGCTTTGTTGTCGACATCCTACGCTAACATGAAGCTAATACAACGGCTTTTGGCCGGTGACAGTGGCTGTTGAAACTGAGCGTTACGGTTAGAATAGCGTGTTGCACAGGGAAACAGCGAGCGGTCACTCTAGGGTGATATCGGGCATTGTTTTAGACTCTCTAGCAACACGACTCCGTTCTTTGCCTGTGCTCGGCGGCCGATGATTCACTCGTCATGCCTGCCGTCGATGTTGCGTGCTCTATTGTTAGCAGCAGGCTGTGATGAAGACGGTTATGGATGACTCGAGGAGAGGATAAGAGATGGCAAAGAATGACTTGGATGTCGCCATCATCGGTGCCGGCCTGAACGGCTTGGCACTGGCGATCGCGTTGCGTATGTTTGGTATCGAGGCGAAGGTCTATGAGAAGGTGGAGCAGCCGCGCCTGGAAGCCACCAGCATCATGATGTGGCCGGAGGGCATGCAGGTATTAGCGGCGCTGACCGGTGTCGAACAGGTGAAGCGCATCGGCAATCAGGCCGATTGGTTGACGATCGTCACGGAGCGCTTTGCGCCGCTGCAAAAGGTGTCGATGCAGACAGCCGATACCCAAGTCAATGCGCCACTGGGGCTGTTTCATCGCGCCGACGTGCATCAGCTATTACTGGATTGTTACGGTGCCGATAACGTGATCAGCGGCCGCGACTGCAGCGTCAAAGACGATACCATCTTGCTCAATAATGAGCCGTTGCAGGCCGACGTGATCGTCGGCGCCGACGGCGTCTTCTCTCAGGTGCGTAAGTTTGTCGCTCCGCAGACCAGTATTCGTGCCCCCGGTGTCTATTCCTGTCGTGGCGTGGTCGACTTCGCCTGTGATGAGATTGCCAACGACCAGTGCTATGTCTTTGCCGGCCCTAAATCGAGGGTTGTCACCTATACCTACGATCGTCAGCGGCAGTCAAAATTTTGGTTCGCCGCCTGCCCGCTGCCGCAACACGAGGTGCTGGATAAAGCGCGTATCCTGCAGGAGTTCTCCAGCTATGCTCCCTGCTTATTGGAGATGATCGCGCAGACACCGGAGTCGCAAATTGTCGCCTCGCCGTTGGTCGACACCGCGCCGTTCGAGTCGTGGAGCCGGGACAACGCGGTTTTAGTCGGCGACGCCTGCTGCGCGGTATTACCGACCGTGGGTATTGGCTTTAGCCTGGGTATCGAGAACGCATTTATTCTGGCGCAATGCCTCGCCTCGAATTTCAACGACGTGGACAGCGCGCTGCGGCGTTACCAGTTGCGAGCACAGCACCGCTCACACGAACTGCAGCGCATCACCAGTCGCCTCAGCGAACTGAGTTACCATGAGATTTTTGACGCACAAGAAGTGTTAGAGGTGTTCCAGCAGTTCGCCACCGTCAAAAGCCGCTCGCCGTTTTAGCTTTAAGCGCTGTCGTGTGTTTGTTGTTTCTGCTGGCAACGCACGACATAAAAGGGTAATGGAAACAGCGTATAAATTGATCTAAGTGCTGTTAAAAGAGCGGTGGATTAATCGGTTGACTAAAAAGCAAACGATTGGTCTAACGCCATGACTTAGAAAGTGAAATCAGGCTTATGTCGACTTTGTGCACAGGCTTTTGAACAGAATCCGTTGATCAAATCGGCCGCGCCAGCGTCGCTCTATAGCGGTGTGGTTGAGGCGATAGAGCGAGCTGAGTTAGCATGGCTAACTATTCAGCGTCGACGGTGGGTGGTAGCGGGCTAATACTGCAGCCGTTGCCAGTATCGTTGAGTTGATAGCCTAGCCGATGGATTTGTGCACGAGCCTCATCGGCTTGCGCGTATTGCCCTTGCTCCTTCAAGCGCTGTCGACGTGCTACTAGCGCCTGAACCTGTTCGGGGGGGGAGACTGCCTCCGCCTTGTTGATATCCAGTGCGAAGATGCGGTCGAAAAATAGCAGGGTCGATTTTTTGTCGGCAGGCGCTAAGTCGCTATCAAATAGTTTCCAAACGAGAGCCAGTGCCCGCGGCATGTTCATGTCCTGGTTGATGAAAGCAATAAATTCAGCTTGGTAGTCGCTATCGATACTGCCGCCATCGGGTAGCACAGAGACTTTCTTACGCAATCGTTGCAGGGCTTTTTGTGCGCCCTTTAACGCCTCCCAGGTAAAATTTAAATGACTCCGATAGTGGCTGGTTAAGGTCAAGTAGCGGTAGGCTAGGGGGTCGTAGCCTTGCTCAATTAAACTGTCTAGCCTTAGCGAAACACCCGACTTAGAGATCTTTTCACGATTTAGTTGTAGAAAATAACCGTGTAACCAGAAGTTGGCTTGTATATGACCGTTCTTGGCCTGGCACTGGGCAATCTCATTGGTGTGGTGAACGGGGATATGGTCTTCACCACCGACATGAATATCAAACCTCTCGCCTAAGTATTTTTCTGCCATGGCTGAACACTCAATGTGCCAGCCGGGAAAACCGACGCCCCAGGGACTCTGCCACTCCATCTGTCGATCGTTGTCGCCACTAAACTTCCATAACGCAAAGTCTGTTTGATGTCTTTTCTCTGCCATCTCTATGCGAGCGCCGGCCCTTAAACCCTGTTTGTCGAGCCGGGCGAGTTGGCCGTAGTCGGGCAGCTTTTCGGTGTCGAAGTAGATGCCGTCACTGGTTTGATAAATAAAACCCTTTTCCTCGAGGGACTGAATGAATTCAATTTGCTCTTTAATATGCTCTGTTGCTCTACAGGTGATAGAGGGCTTGCTAATGTTGAGGCGATCCATGTCGATAAAAAAATGCTGTTCGAAAAAGCTGGCGATCTCCCAGGCAGACTTTTTTTGTTGGCGGGCGCCCTTTTCCATTTTGTCTTCGCCGCTGTCGCCATCGGAGACTAAGTGACCGACGTCGGTAATATTCATCACGTGTTTCACCTCATAGCCGTTGAGCTCAAGCACACGCTTGAGTACATCCACGAAAAGGTAGGTTCTCAGATTGCCTGCGTGAGCATAGTCATAAACGGTGGGGCCACAGGCATAGAGCCCCACCGTATTACCATCGATGCTATAGAAGGGGGTGAGTTCTCGTTTCATCGTGTCGAAAAGTACAAGCTCTGGTTGTTTCATCATTTTTTTTCATCAATAAAAAAGGCCGCGGATGTAAACATCAGCGGCCTTGATCGTGTGTGGGAATTTTTTGCTAACTAATAGCTATGCGAAGGCCGCCGTATATCTGAACGATAACAGCAGCAACAACAAAGCTGGGTAAGTGCAATTTGGTAAGTCATATTTTTATCCTAAAACAGCTATTTTCTAAAAGCAACCGGTCGCTGCAAAAGCATGGCGGCTTTGGTAAACAGTGGATGTACTATGCTGGTTCGAGCTTGATTCCGTGTTAGAGTGCATAATAATTTTTTAATCGACAAGAGAAAACGCTATGAAGGATCATGGTTGTTGCCCAGGAAGGGCTGCCCGTTACTGCCTGCGAATGATTCAATAAAATTCAATTTTTCATATGTCGTCAACACCGTCTCTGACGCATTAGCACGCCAGGGCTGTGTGAGTCTTTGTCGTGCGTATTCTGCGCGTGCGGCTTAAAGAGAAAATCCTCTGACAAGATAAACGCAAAAAACATGATAAAACAACAAGTGATTAGTGAATTCAAAAGAGCTTTTAACTTTGATAAGACAACTGCTTCGCGAGGCATTGGCGTCGAGTGTGAGATCCCCATTGTCGAAGAGGCCGGGGAGGCTGTCTCTCTGCGAGGCATACAGAATATGTTTCTGTATCTGGAGAAAATAGGTTTTCAATTAGACTATGATGATTACTCCGGCCTGATCGTCGCCGCGACTAGGCGTAACGCTAAAAGCGCAGAAAATTTTCCTTACTGCACAGACACCATCACCACCGATACGGCCTATAGCACCCTCGAAGTTGTATTAGCGCCGCAACATAACTTGCATGATATTCAGTCGCAGCTAGAGGAGGTTTTGTTCCTGCTGAAGACTTTCTTCGATAGCCAAAACTGCTTAATGTTGGGTTGTGGCATTCAGCCAATTAGCCCTCCCTCCCGCAAGTTGTTGATGCCGAAGGAGCGCTATTGTTTTTTTGAAAAGTTATCGACCAATCATCTGGTGAAGCAACAGACCGGTGCCGATTCCTCCCTGCTCAATATCACCGCCTCTAATCAATGCCATATCGAGATCGGCTTAGAGGACGGGCTGATCGCGGCGAATGTATTGAATGCACTCTCCGGTTTGCAGATTGCGCTACACGCCAACTCCCCCATCTGTGAGGGGAGTGTCGACGCTAATCGCAAGGCCAATCGGGAGATGATGTGGGATGTTTGCTTTCCTAATCGGTTGCAGCAGATTGGTATCCCGCCAGCATTTGCTAGCGCAGAGAGCTATATCGCCTATCTGCTCAATTTTAAGACGCTGCTGGTTAAGCGAGAGGGGCAATACTTCCAAATCATCAATAGAGACAGCTTTAGCGACTTCTTACTGAATCAAGTGCCGGCGACTGGCGTGTCGCTAGAGGGTAAGGAGAGGATAATTGAGCCTCGCGCCGATGACATTGAGCAGCTGATCCCCTTTGGTTGGTTTAATGCGCGGCTGGTGCCTAAATACGGCACCGTCGAAAGCCGAATGTGTTGCCAGCAGCCGCAAAATGAAATGCTGACACCGTCGGCGTTGACACTAGGCTTGGTGGAGAACTTACAGGCAGCCCACGAATTTTCGACAAGATATTCCTTATCAACATGGCGTGAGATACGCATACAGGCGGCTAGAGATGCGCTTGAAGCGACAGTCGAGGGTAAGCATATTGTGGCGCTTCTCGGCGAATTTTTGGATATTGCCAAAGCGGGGTTGCAGGGACGGCAGTTAGGCGAGGAGGTGTTTTTACAGCCACTTTATGAGCGTATAGAACAGCGTCAGGTGCCCGCCGATTTGGCGATAGAGGTGTTTAAAAAACGGGGTATGAAGGCTTTTTTACAGCATGTCGCTTTCAAGAACGAAGCGTTTAGCTATCGCTATAAAGTGGCGTAATAAAAATTTAATTCTAGATTAGGTAACTCATGACGAGCATGGAAAGGAGAGTCCTGTCACACGAGGTGACTAGTGGGCTGCAGGATGATGATGTGTTGTTGGAGCGCATACCCGATGCCATTTACGATGGCATGGTGGCGATGTTTGCTCGCCAGTATCACTTTAATAACGGCGAGAAGATGAGGCTGAGTAATTACTTTGTCAAAATCAGTCGTGCGCTCAACGATGAAATGGTCGCGTTTATACAGGAGACCATTCAGGGCCTAGAGCAGCAACAATTCCCCACTATGCCAGCACCAGACGGTTTTCAACCGTCGCCTAACAACCTGCTGGAGGCGGAGTTAAAGGGAGGGTTTACCTTGGCGAGCTTCGATCTGGCGGTGACGGACGGCGGTATGAAAAATATCGAATTCCAATCGGTCGCCACTTACCCAATCAGTGCCGCCAAGCTTAATCAATACCTATTGGATAATCTGCCGCTAGATGATGGCTATATTTTTTCTAATAGCCCGCAGACAGATTGGCAGTCTTTTACCCGGTTATACGGCCGCTTGCTGGCGGGGGAGAACAACCAGCGGGTGGCGCTGGTGGATCGCAAGGTGAAGGGGCAGAAAACCAATTTTGAGTTCTTCGCCACTCAGCAAGAATTGGCGGTCCCGGTCGACATTGTCGACATGGAAGATATCTTTGAAGACCATGGCGAGCTCTTCTATACGCTGCCACCGAACCCAACGCCGCTGAAGCTCAGCAGGTTTTACAACCGCATATTATTGGCAGAGGCCTTGTTTGAAGACGATTACCCGAACAATAGCGAGGCCTGGGGCTTCCGTTTCGATAAAGCCTATCAAGCGCTAAAATTCATTAATCACCCAATAAAGCAGTTTGAGGTGTCGAAGCGGCTGTCGCCGTACATCCAACACCCCTGTAACCCTGATTGTTATGAGTTGGCGGAGGTGGCGCAACACTTTAAAGAGGGGCGGTTAAAATACCAAGACTATGTCTGGAAACATAAGTGGGGGGCGGCAGGGCACCGGCTGGTGTTAGCGCCGGACGCCGCTACTTTAACAGAGTTAGCCGACTGCCTGGAAGATTATATCGCGCAGAGCAAGGTGGCTTTTAAGGTGTTTAAAACAGACGATAAGCAAGAAAAAATTGTCGAGCTACGGTTTATGACGGCTGTTGAAAACGGTGAGACGATCATAGTGCCAATGGCCAGAATCGGTCATGTGGTTAACAATGGAAACGGTGATAGCACTTTCAAAATTCATTTTTCTGATAATAATAAAGAGGGCTACGGCTTTAGTCCTGTGGTTATTATGAACAGTGAATAATTAAGCATAAACTTCCGCGTTATTAGTTCAAACCCCACCACAACTTTCGCGGCTATTCGCCGTCGTTACTCGTTACTCGTTAGCCAATAGCCACTTGCGCAGTAGCTGCGCCAGTTTTTCCTGTTCACTGCGGCTGAGGGAAGAGAGCAGTTGCGCCTCGTTGTCGACGTGAGCGGCGACGGCCTGGTCGATGAGCTTGGTGCCCTCTGCGGTTAACACGACGGTACAGCTGCGACGATCCTGGGCGCAGGCGTGTCGCTCGATGTAACCTCGGTGGACGAGGTTATCGAGGCGGGTGCTTATCGCACCGGAAGATAGCATGAGCCCTTTATAGAGGTCGGTGGGAGTCATGGCGACATCATGGCGTCGCAGTGAGGCGAGGATATCAAACTCGATGCCGCTGAGCTGGTGCGCCTTAAACACCGGCGTCAAGCCTCTCATGATGAGAGCGTTAGCACGGGCGAGACGACCTATCACGGCCATGGGCGAACAGTCGATATCTGGTTTGACTTCGCGCCACTGCTCAAGCAGTAGATCTACATGATCGTTTGGCATATATAGCTCCTGATATCTTTTGCAAATGATACTTGACGTCAAAATAGAATAGCAATAATGTATCTTACATGAAAGATACTTTTCTATAAGAGTTGTTCGGGTCACAGGGAAGCTTACAATGAATTATTTAATCGCGATAAGCGTGCCGCTACTTTGGGGTAGCACCTATGCGGCGGTGGGGTTGTATTTACAGGGCATGTCGCCGTTTTGGGTTGCTGTCTGGCGCGCACTGCCAGCAGGTCTACTGCTGCTGGCGTTGAGACCGCGCATGCCACCGCTGCCGTGGGCGAAAATGCTGCTACTGAGCTTCTTTAATATCACCGCCTTCTTTCTGCTGCTGTTCGCCGCTGCCTATCGACTGCCCGGCGCTGTCGCGGGAACGCTGGGGGCGACGCTGCCCCTGCAGGTGCTGCTATTAATGTGGTTGATCGAGGGTAAGCGGCCGAGTCTGGTGGCGATCTCATCGGCACTGGTGGGGTTGATGGGCATCGTGTTGTTGCTTAACCCCTCCGCGGATATCGACCCACTGGGTGCGGCTGCAGCGCTGATCGCCACCAGCTTTATGGCGGTCTCATCGCTGTGGATTAAGAAATGGCCCGTGACCGACCTGCTATCACTCACCGCTTGGCAGTTGCTGCTCGGGGGGCTGATGTTGCTGCCCTTCGCTTATTTGATTGCCGGCATGCCGGCGATGGTGATTGGCGAGTCGCTGCCGGGGCTGCTGTGGTTGATACTGCCCAACACCGCCTTTGCCTACTGGGCTTTTAGCCGCTCGATTAAGGTGCTGGGAGCAGAGACGATGGCGATGCTGGCGATGTTGAACCCGATGGCCGCTGTGTTGCTGGGCGTCGGTCTGCTGCATGAGATGCTCGGTGTTGCCCAGTGGGGCGGCATTGCCTTGATCATCGGCGCGCTGCTATTAATGCGCTTAACGGCACGCCCAGCGATGCTACAGCCGTCGTCGCTTCGGCCGCTGAATCAACCTAGAGCAGAGAACATTTAAGAGAAACTGGACCACGGCTCAATCAGTAGCCGCTACTACCAGCGATACGTAAGCTATCAGCCGTTTCGGCGAAAGAATGACAATACCATTAAATGAAAGAGGGAATTTACCATGAAATTATTAGCCTTTGCCGCGAGCAGCAGTTCAAAGTCCATTAACCAGAAACTGGTCAGCTATGCCGCCTCACTGGTCGTGGATGCCAAGGTTGAGTTACTGGATATCAACGATTATGAGATGCCGCTGTACAGTGAGGACCGTGAGGCAGAGCTGGGCGAGCTGCCCCAGGCTAGAGCTTTTTATGAAAAGCTGGGACAGGCGGATGCCGTCATGATCTCGTTCGCCGAGCATAACGGCCATTATACGGCCGCCTATAAAAATCTATTCGATTGGACCTCGCGGATTGATATGAAGGTGTATCAGGGTAAACCGATGGTGATTATGGCGACATCACCGGGCCCCGGCGGTGCCTCTAGCGTGCTGGCTGCCGCGAAGGCATCGGCGCCGTTCTTTGCGGCAGATATTCGCGCGGCGATATCGGTGCCCAACTTCTATGATTGCTATGACGAGGCAACAGGGGCGTTGCAGGATGCCGCGTTGATCGATCAGTTGCAAACCGCGGCAGTACAGTTACTGAAGTAGTCACTGTGTTCCGCTCAGCGCGGAGCACGAATAGTGCCGTTAACAGGGCTTAATCGCTGTATTTACGCTTGCGAAGGGCTTTCCACATCAGCAATGTTCATCAGTAAATCGGTGGCACCGATATCAATACCTGCCTGGAATAGCAGGGTCGATACCTGACCTCGGTGATGCGTCTGATGGTTGAATAAATGCTGTAATAAGGCACCAAAATTCTTTCTGAAAACTAGCCCTTTGGTATTGCTATATTCTAATGTGCAAGCAACGTCATCGTCGCTAAGCTCTGATGTGAGTTGGACTATGACATCATCCATTTTATTTCTTGCTGCTGTTAATGCGCTGAATTGTGGGTATATGATGGCGTCAAGCGATAATGGCGTATCAAGAGCACGGATATAATCGAGTGACGGAAAGCTCGCCGGGTGGTTGGCAAAGCGCTTAAGCCAGATCGTATCGCCGACAATAATATGATTCAGTGTGCCAATAATTGAAGAGAAAAAAGCGCCACGATCGCGTTTAAGTTCATCTGAACTGAGTGTGGCAGCAGCGTTGTAGATGCTGCTGTTAATTCTTTGATTATAGGCAGCCATTAATTCAAAGTTCGATTTTAAAGACATCATCGTTCCAGTTTTTAAAGAGAGTTAAAAGATGCGCTTTAATACAGGCAGCCGCCAAATCAGTGAGGCGAATAGAACAGGTGTGCAATAGGGCTCAGCCCTATGAGGGGGGTAATTTATTTACTTATAAACCTCTCGGTCTATGCAGGTACAAGGCTTGCTCACCAGGCCATTACATCATTAGTGAACTGTAATGGCGTAGCGAGCAGAAAACAAGCTGGAATATGGCTATAGCTGTGAATAAGGAAAACTAGATTGTCTTACTCATACCTAAAGATCACATGCGATCTATGTGTTCAAATAAGGCCTTCTCCCAGTCTTATTATACTACTATATTGGCCTGTGTTGGCTAAGCAAGTGCAGTGTTATCATATAGGACAATCGTCAGTCTAACAATGATAGCACTACAGTCATCGCCTCTATTTACTTTCTTTTCTTTTACAGAAAACCCACTTGTTTTCATCTTCGTTCAAGTTGTGAAGTTTGTTGAAAACCCTTGTTTCAGATGAAACGCTGCCGGCACCCTTTGCGGTGACAGCTATAGGTGTCCATCTGTTACTGCCGTATTTGGATAACAATATATACTCTATATCGCCGATTTTCTCCGAAAGTGCACTTGCAGTATAGGCTTGTAAGGTGCCTTCTTCCCAATCATTAATCACGTCAAGTGCGCCATCAGGTGCACCCGGTCTTTGTGCGAGAGTTGACCTCCCGTTTCCATCGAAAAGTTTTAAGAAAACTTTATCATTAGTGCCGTTTGACCCTGTAGAAATATCGCCTGTAAACGATTCATAACTTTCAGACGCCTCACCACTTGAGATTGTCTGTAGTTCAATAACCTCGTCATTGGTTGTGATCATCTGGTTAGGAATGGCATACCATGTTTTTAAGTTCTCTTGATTGGTGATCCATATACCGCCAAGCCGCCACTCATCGCCCGAGAACTTTATTCTAACAGAGCAGGGGTCACCCTCTAAATCAAAAGGCACATTCTGGCATATTTCAATAGACCCCTTCTCATAGTTGTCACGATTTGGTGTTGCATAGGCGGTTGGCTTAACAAGAGCTGTTTCTTCACCTTGAGAATTAATAAGAGATATTTGAATCTTTGAATCTGAGTCGTTGTCCCCGGTGCCGATTAAAACTTCATAATTTGTCATATTATTCATTCCTTGAATTATATTTTTGTTACTGTTTAGTATCTGTCCTTGATGCACGAATAGCGTTTAATTAAATCGACTAAAAACTCTGCGTTTCAAATTATAATTGCTCAACTTTTAAACTGAGCAGGATAGAAACTAATGAATTAATGGTGCTTTTGCAATAGAAATAATAATAAATTATTCATGTTGTGCTGAGCATTGCCTTCTGTAGATTAGATTAAGTTTATTGTGTCTGATGAATGGCGAATCGTCAGGGTGTGAGTTAATTGGATTATGAACGAAATGTGTTCGGCTAAATTATCTATTATCAGTGTCTGTCAGAAATTAGTTGGCCTGTGCATAAGTTAGAGCGGCTGGTCGATCGGCGATAAGAAAAGAAAGATGATGGGCCAGAAGGTATTGTAGGGCGATATATATTGGCAAACCCTAGCCGTGTATTTCGGGGGTGTGGAATATATACTGAAAGATGCTATTGAATTTATCACTTGGCGTGTGTGATTAAGGAGGGGGGCATCTTCCTTGGCTATATTGCTGCAATAGTATTTCGATGTGCGGTCAAAGCGCTGCCTCGCTAGACATTCACCTTATAGTTGAGGTCTGTGACCTCGTCGCCAGTTATGCCGCGAAAGCCCCATTGATAGGGCGCTTGCTCCTTGATGGTAATCTCTATGTCAATCGGTGGGATGCTGAGCTCTGACTCGATACTGTTGAAGAGCGCCTTAATAAGCGCCTTTTGCGTCTCAGCTTTTCTGCCGGCCATCATGTTAATTTCGATGACGGTGTACGCGTCGCTACGCCCACCCGGATAATAGAAGTCCTCTTTCTGCAAAGGGATAAACCGATGTGCTCGCTTATCTTCCGGCATGCCTAGGATGGATTGCATGCAGCTATGGATAATATCGGATAGCTGTGCCTTTATTGGGTTTAATTTTTCTTTGATACCGTAAACGACAATCATAATTCTTCCTGAAATGACTAGCATCTGTCACCGTCATCAGCGGCTTGTTACTGGGTCTGCAATAGCATCACTTTGATGCGCTGCCGATGGTTATGAGGTAAGTCCATGCTAAAGTTAGTTGTTAAATTATTTGCTAGCTACAGTACTGTACTCCCGGTGAGATGAAAAGTCATAGGGGCGAGCTGATAGCTATGGGCTAACTAGTCGATATCGACTCAATTGGGTTGGTGTGTCAGTCAGAACATGGTTGCTTAGTGGTGAACAATAGGTGTCCTTTATCCCTCAGTATAATGACAATAGTTATACCACCGAAGGGTATCGAATGTGCTTAACAAGCGTAGAGAGGCGCTAAAACGATCGTCAGATAGATGAGCAATGCGGATAGCGTTGTTATTCGATAGCTACGTTCATGAAGCGCCTTAAGTCGAATAAAACAACGGCTATTATCCACTGTAGCAGAGAAAGTTTTGAGAAACAGACATCCTATTTCTATTAACAGACAGTATAAGTCTTAGCATATTGACGCCATATTG
Organism: Sinobacterium caligoides; assembly: GCF_003752585.1. Lineage (NCBI taxonomy): Bacteria > Pseudomonadati > Pseudomonadota > Gammaproteobacteria > Cellvibrionales > Spongiibacteraceae > Sinobacterium > Sinobacterium caligoides. The sequence continues at coordinate 44,769 of NZ_RKHR01000008.1, read as the reverse complement.
GTTTGCTTGTAGATTGCGGGGTAATGTGGAATGGCTAATTAGTATGATGTGGCTGTTAAATTATCGTTAGCCATTTTTTTTGTAAGATTATTTTATTTTTTATGGTTTGGTGTCTACAAGGAAAAATGATTCGATTTATTTTAAATCACCTACAGTGATTTGGCCAGTGTGTCCTGCGTGTAGTAAGCTCTATAACATCCATGCAGCAGTTGGCTTCTCGACAGATATAAAGCACTAAATCAATTGAGTTATTTTATTGGTTCAAGGTCATAAGCTCAATATAATGTGAGGAGTAGAAACGTGTCCAATCGAGAAATATTTGAGAATATATTTAATGAAGCTGACGTCAAAATCAATGGCGATAGGCCTTGGGATATAGTTGTTCATGACGACAAAGTATTTGATCAAATAATGCTGCAAGGCTCTATTGCATTCGGCGAAGGCTATATGGATGGTTTGTGGGACTGTGAAAGGATTGATGAACTGTTAAATCGTTTGCTGAAGATTAATGTCGAGGAAAAGGTCGGTGCCCTAAATAAAATAAAGGTTGGTCTCAGTAAAATAAAATCCTTTGTTAACCCTCAAAGCATTGCTAAGGTAAAGCAAGACGTCCCTTTTCACTATGATCTAGGCAATGATCTGTTTGAACTGATGTTAGATGACCGAATGGCGTATACCTGCGCCTACTGGAAAGACGCTAGCAATTTAAATGAGGCTCAAGAAGCTAAGCTAGACCTTATTTGTCGCAAACTAAACTTACAGCCAGGTATGCGTCTACTTGACATTGGCTGCGGCTGGTCGAGCTTTATGAACTACGCTGCGGAAAAATACGGCGTAATCTGTGATGGCTTAACGCTGTCGGTAGAGCAGCAGCAATTAGGCCAAAAAATGGCTAATGATAACAATCTGCCGGTCAATGTGATTCTACAAGATTACCGTGAGTTTAAGCCGGAGCAGGCTTATGATCGCGTTGTATCCATAGGCATGATTGAGCATGTCGGGCCTAGTAACTACGATGATTTCTTTAAATGTGCTAGCTCATTTCTGGTTGATAATGGCGTCTTCTTGCTGCATACCATTGGCAGCCCACATAGTCAGCACAGCGTAGACCCCTGGATCAATAAATATATATTTCCCAACGGCGTTGTCCCATCAATGGCTCGGTTAGGCAGTTCAATTGAAGGTCTGTTAAATATTGAAGATATACATAACTTTGGCCCTGACTACGATAAAACCTTAGTCGCTTGGGAGGCTAACTTCGAGAAGAACTGGGATAAAATATCCTCACAATACAGCGAGAAATTCTATCGTATGTGGCGATTCTACCTGCTCAGTTGTGCAGGCGCTTTTCGCAGCCGTGATTTGAGTTTATGGCAGATTGCGTTAACGAAAATCGGTGCCGAATTGCCTGTGTATGTCCGTGCGTCATAATAAACATTATTTACAAGAACAGCTGGTGGTTGCTGGTTTTGTTATTTACATTCAGGGGTGACGAAGTAGCTAAGAAGGATTTATCATAATGGCTGGGGCCAAATTATGGCCCCAGTGCGTATACCTTCGTATTTTTAAGCACAAATAATATGCCGTAAATAACGACAATAATCAGTTGAGGTAAGTCGGCTTCAAGTTCTGAGCATCAGCCCACTTGCTGTATTTTTTGCGCCACTGCATGTAGCTGTCGCTGACCTCTTTAAACTGAGGGTCTTTGGCTGAATCCTCATTGACTACGTCTGTCCAGGCTTGCTCAAAGACGGCAAGCTGATCGTCCCTCCATCGGCGGGTGATTACACCGCGCTCTTCACCCATCCTGGCCAGCATGCTAGGGCTGTTGGCATCACTTTCGACGTAGGAGCGAGCGAGGCTGGAACGACAGGCTGTTTCGATGATGGCCTTGTTCTGATCAGACAGTGAGTTCCATTTGTCCTTGTTGATCTTCAGGGTGCCGATAGTAATCCGCTGGTGCCAAGCTGGGAAGTAGTTGTTCTTGGCAAGCTGATAAAAACCATACTTGATGTCTGTTTCAGGCATCGAGAACTGAGCGGCATCGATTACGCCCACTTCAAGAGCAGGAAAGATGTCGCCGCCAGCTAACAGCTGGGTGCTGACGCCAAGCCTCTGCATGACGCGGGCTCCTAGGCCAGAGAAAGCCATTTTCATGCCACGCAGTTGATCAAGCTCGCTGATTTCTTCCCTGAACCAACCTGAAGATTCGGGGCCGACTGCTAGGCAATGCATGGCTTTAATGTTGTTCTGATCGTAAATACGATCGCGAATATCTGCGCCACCGTGATGCCATATCCAAGCCATGTACTCGCTGAAACTCGGGCCGAAAGGGACGGCACTGAAATACGCCAAGGCGGGGAATTTCGCTACATCATAGGCCGCTGTTGACCAAGCCATTTCTACGCTGCCATTTGACGTGGCGTTAAAGTCTTCGTAGGTTGAAAGCAAAGCACCGGGCTCAAAAAACTTGACTTTAAAGTCGCCGCCAGACAGTGCAACGATGTCGTCGGCAAAGCGTACCGCTTCAGTTCCTAGGTGAGGTACCTGGCTACCCCAGGCGCTGTGCATCTTCCATTTTACTCTTTCGGCCTGGGCGCTGGTTCCGGCCAGTGCGGCTGATAAGGCAAATGCGAATACAGTGAGCGTTTTACTGATTTTCATTAATCATCCATCCATTGGTGTTTGCACCGTTTGACCGTAGCGCTGTTGTCTTGCCCTATTCCTATTGAGGGCTGAAACAAGTGAAGCAGTGATCGTCGGGTGCGAGGTTAGCAAGCAAAAACATCCTTGAGAAAGTTGGCAAAAAGCCTCTGCTAACTCAGTTGTTGTTTATGCTTGATGATCTAGAGGTCTTGGTTAGCCTCTGCTGATTTAACGCTAAAGAGATTTATTTTTAATAAAGAATGCTTTCCTTTTCTCATCATTGCATTCTGCTTGAAGTGAATCCATTCTTACTGCCACTGCGATAAGTTATTTATTATTTTTACTACGGTAGCGCAATCGCTGCGTAATTAAAAGTTACAGCGAACAGAAATGTGCAACGGCATTAGCAAAAGAGGTGATATTGAGAAGTTCTGCAAGGGTAATATAGCGCTGTCATAGTGACTTATATGAGTTAATAAGGGGGCGATTAAAATATAATTACTAGCTCGATAAAAACTCACGGATGAAATTAAAAACAGTCTCCGGCCTTTCTTTGTGGGCTTCATGCCCTGCAAAGGGGGTGTTGGCAAAGCTAGCGTTGTTGAGCCGGCTTGTTAGTTCCAGTGCCGATGAGATGGGCAATAAAAAGTCGTTGTCACCACGAATAACGAGCACATTGCCGTCAGTGCTATCGATGGTGCCTGTTGGATAGCCCGTTGAGCTTGTGTCTAGCCACATTGCGACGGCCTCAGTAACTAATCTATCGAAGTTTGGCTGGGGATTAAGTTGACTGTAAAGGCGGTACGTATCTGGGAACTTCTCTCTCCAGCTTTGTGCGGTGACTGTCGATAAAACATCATGCACAGCAGAGTCTTCTTTTAGCTGGAAGTTAGCCCCGATTGTAATCAGCTGCGTAATACAGACGGAAGTTGAAGCCATGAGGCGATACCCGACTACGCCACCATCGCTAAAACCGAGCACGGCGGTTTCTTTAATATTAAGATGCTGGAGTACTGCTAGGACATCTTGCTCTAATCGTTGATATGTCAGTTTTCCCTTGCCTAGTGTCGAGCGGCCATGGCCACGGCTATCTATTTTGATAAGTAAAAATTTTTTTGATAGTAGCGGGATTAGCGGCTCGAAGTCTTCAATGCTACCGATACCTCCGTGTAGCAATACCAGCGCTTGAGCAGATGCCTCTCCGGTAATATTGCAGTAAATCTCGGCGTCATCAATCTGGATCACCTTTTCTTTCTTGATATAATTCTTCATGCTTTAAAAATATTCGATAAGTAGTGGCTAGGCCAGTAGACGTACTAGCGGTGCAGCAGAGGTTGTAACACTGCAGATGATGGTGAGATTGCTGATGCTGGCAGCCGCCATGCTGTGTCGTCAATTATTCGTGTGAACTGGCAAAGTCATTGGCTAATGATAAGGTCATTTTCACTACGCCATCTGTCATAGACGTTGCAATAAATCCTAGTTTTAGATAAATTTTTTCGCAGGGTTATCCTGATAGACAGCACAGGTTAATTCATTCGCGTCTACCTCAATAGCTAGTTCTCTGTACCAGTTAAAGAAGACCCCGCCTAGCGCTTTTGTGATTGGCTGTCGGCGAGATATCCACTGAGTTTTATCAACGTTTTGTCGCCCGCGTAGCAATGCAAGAGGGGCTGAATGCGTTGAACGGTATTTCGTCTGTCCAATAATCTTCGTAGAGGTCGGCAATCATAAAGCCTGCCTTAAGCTGTCCTCCCAGCTGCGTTTCTAGTGTATGGCTAAATTCGACGGCACGGCCATTACTTTCTAGTTCTTGGATGGCCTCCGAGTCTAAGTGATCGGGCTGGGCATAAGGCAGCTTATGCTTTACTTCGATTATTTTATCTTTGATCGATTGATCGTGATCGAAAAGGAAAAAACTGGGGTTCATAAAGCCAGCGAGTAACTCCCCTTTCGGCTTTAGCACGCGATAACACTCTCGCCACACCGCTTCTACATCGGGTACAAAAATATTGGAGACAGCGTGAAAAATAAGATCGAAACTTTCATCCGGAAGCTCGGATAGGTCAGCCATATCCCCGCGTATACACTGTAGGTCGAGGTTGTGCCGCTCTGCCACAATACGATCTTTCTCAAGCTGTACATCAGAAAGATCGAAGCTAGTCACTTTAGCTCCTGCAGCAGCGAGCACAGGAGCCTGTTGACCGCCAGCAGAGGCTAGGCAAAGGACGCTTTTACCTTGCAGGCAGCCAAACCATGATTTTGGCACAGTACGTAACGGAGTAAGAATGACGTTCCAGTCACCTTCGCGAGCGGACCTGATGGTGTCACCTGAAACCGGTCTAGACCACTCACCATCCTCTGAGGATTCTTTGTTCCATGCGGCTCTATTGTGTTTAAGAATATCCATAATAATTTTATTTGTAATGTAAAGAATGTGTTTTCTGATTTCACAAGAGGCGATTAAAAATCGCGAATGCGAGTCAATTGTGCAGGCGTTTCGGCGAGGTTTTTGGTCGTTGCTCTTAGCTACACCGGTGCTGATTGTGATGCAGGCCAATCCTAACTGCCGCTAAGCTGTTTTGTCAATTATTTGATAGATACACTATCGCAGTGAGAGCTTGATGGTAAACATAAGGCGTGCGCATAACTTTGTGATTTAAAAGTCACTATTGGTTGTGGCCTGCTAGCTGGTGACCGTAAGACAGCATGATGATAACTATGAGATAACAAACATTAATGTTTGTGGATTTTGGCAATAGTGAGGGGTGTGCTTGTAAATAATTTATGGCGGACTTAACGGTGTTGTTAGTAATATTGCGTGTTAGAAGGTCTCGTTAGCCTCTCTTTTTCCATGGCTATGATGAATAGAATAATAGGCGAAAGTAGCGGCTGCTATGAACAAGCTCGCTGCAAGGATGACTAGATTGATGGATACGATGCCTAGTGCAGCACCTGCGAGGCTGCTTAACATATTAGCGATCTGTCTGTAGGAGGAATTTATACCGAGTGTTTCACCTTGACGGTCTCGGTGTGAGCTGTCGGAGATGTCTGAGACAATAAGCGTGGTTGATAATGCGATTAAGGCACCTAGAGAAATAGTGATGATATGAAGCTGTACCGTATTACTAACGACCAAGAGTAATAAGATCGTCATGGATAAGCAGAATGAGCTTATCAACATACTAGTGGCAGTTGAGTATCGATGTGATACTTTGGTTACAATAAATATCTCTGTGATACTCATTGATGTAAAGAATATAGCCAGATAGTAGGATATTTCGCTAGGTGATGCTGCCCAGTTGCTAGAGTAATAGAGAGAGATAAACTTATAGATAAGTTGTACGCCTATTAGTAGACCGAGGTTGACTATAAGCAACGAATATAACGTCTTATTGCTTGCGTATAATTGTTTAGATTTTTTTAATAGGTTTAGCGTATCCGCAGTCGTACCAGAGTATGCTGTCTTTTTTGTTACCGTTTCCTTGAGAAACAACGCTGCGATAAATAGCGCAATGAACGAGATAATAGCGGTGGCGTAAAAAGGTGTAGAGAGGTTAAACCATGAAACTAGAGTGTTATTTGTTAGCATTCCTGCCAATAGTATCCCTAATGTACATGCAATACAGGAGGCGCCGGATACTATCCCCAAAGAGCGTATTTTATTCCCCTTGTCATCGCACGCTATCGCTAATGATAAGGAATAGTTACAGCTGAAACACCCCGCAAGGAAGTAGGCGAACATAAAGCCATAGATATTATGCCAAGCAATGGCTGCACCCATGGCGGCGTAACAGAATGCCTGGAGGAGCAAATTTAATAATATATAAGGTTTTCTGCCGTGGCAGTCAGAAAGGCTGCCAAAAAGCGGTGAAAATATAAAGCATCCTAGGGGGTATAGTGCAAGGGTAAGCCCTAGCAAAGCTATTTTGATATTTTCCGTGTTTTCGCCCTGCTGTAGCCCTGTCTCGGAGGAGAGGAATAACGGTTCGATGAGAGGGAAGAGCAGGAAAATACCAATATCCGATATTAGGACGACGATGGCGACTAATATAATTTGTTTGTTCAATGTATTATGTCTCTATACTGTCATCGAATGATGGTAAGAGATCAAAGTGCCCATGTTTGAAGAATCTCACTGTTTTTAATAGGCCATGAGCACCGACAAGATACTGTATTAGCTTCGCCACTTGTCGAAGGGAATAGTCTGACCTGCCATGGATTGCAATCGATGGAAGGTGCTTGATAATCGTTAATGGGTGATTGATTATAGTTCTTAGTAAATAGAAGTTATCGATTAATAATTTATTTTCGTTGTGAAGCTGTTTTTCATGATGGTGAGGAGTATTGCCTGCCATGGATCTGAGTAGGCTGGTAGAAATAGGCGGCATCCAAAGAATCCCTTGTGTCAAGACAGGATTCGCCTCGAGCAAATAGATGTTTTGTTGCTCGGTAATTCTTAGGTCAAGACCTAAAAAACCTGTATATCTCATCTGCTCTACTATTTTACGCGTTAGCGTGTGGCATTCTTCAGTAATTCTGTTGCTTTGAATTACTTTCCTTATGATCATAGAGGAGTTTTTGTTGGAGAATATTGACTCATAAACGATCAAAGATAATATTCTGCCGTCCTTACATATTGCTGTCAGAGAGAGGTCTTTTCCGTGTATTCTTTGCTGAATCATCCATGATGATGATTGATTGAAATGGTCACTGTGTGTTTCTGACGTTAATTTCACTATCCCCCTGCCATTACAAAGATTGCTGGGTTTAAGTAAGTAATCTCCAGAAAGGTATTTTTTATCTATACTATTGATGCCTTTTTGAATATCGTCATTATCGAGAATTATGGTTTCTGGGTAAGGTAGCTCAAGATCGCGACAAAGGTGGGTGAATGAGATTTTATCATCAAGAATATTGCAAGAACGGCTGTCAGAGTAAAATAGGCTTGCCCCTGTTAATGATTGAAAGCTTGGTAGCGTATACTCAATGTCAGAGGCAATAACAATGTCGGCGTTAAACTCATCTACGATATTTTGGATCACATTGAAAGAGGGGATCAGTTTTATCTTGTTACAGGCGGCGTGGAAGTGCTTGCCTGTGGTAATGGCTAATACATCATGCTCTTTGGTGATAAGCTCCATGAACTTTATGGTGTGGAGCGCGTTGACCGTGAATATTATTCTCATTTTAATCCTTTAAAATTGAGTTTCAGACTGTTTCAATTATTCTCTTGGCGGCACTTCTTGTGGTGTGCCATCTATGCTTCAATATTTTATCTTGTTTTTACACTCTGTTTGGGCGCCACATTATGCGAGTAATGAGTGGTGTGAAATAGACAAAAACACCGAAGGTTTTGTGCGACATAACGGTTAGATTGGATTGGCAATGTCTCTTTAACTGCTGGAGTATAATGATGAGTGTCGTGTTAACGCTAATTTAGTTTTATCCGTTCGGCACTTTGAATGTGTTAATATCGTTCTTACCACCTCAAGAGCAGTAACTATCATAGCCATAGACGCTGATCACTCTTAGGCAGAAATGAGCCAGGGACTGCTGTTATGTCAACACCAGGTAAGCTAGTCAGTAGCCTGCAAGTGGTCAGCAGTAGTATCGCAGCATACAGGTTGCCTACTATCGCTATGCACGGGGAATTTATCGCGCCATGCACTCAATAACATCATGGCGATGCCGATACTCAACTTACTTCGACTGGTTTGTGGACGCGTTTAGCGAAGTCAAAATTGGACGACCACCATGATGCCACAAGCAGTGTGATAATACGGCTGCTCCACGTGTTGTGCCTTGCCTGGATAGATATAAAGGCTAAACATAGGTGGTATTCGTCTGAGAGTAGGTCTCACAGATCTGACTTCACTATAGCTGTTTTTTACTGTTAAACCCGCGGCTAATGGCAATTTACAGCCGGAGTATTTAGTACAATGTCAGCATAGTGCTTGCTATAGTCACCTTTGATAGCCTGTGTTCCCCGGCCTCCGGCATTTGAACCAATAATAAATGTCTGCGCTTTATCTATCCCGGCTGATTCATAGGCAGCAATATCAGTACTGGCATTACCATAGGCTCTGACAATGTTTAGACCGACATCGTTAATTAGGTAATTGAGGTAGTCTGTTTTGTATTGTTCAGTGTCAATACTGCCGGGCTTAGAGTGGTAGTGCCAGGGAAGTAGGCCCTGGTTATCGAACCATGAGCGAGAGGCCTCGGTTATCCAGTAAGATCGACCTGTTAAATAAACGATTTGATAGCCCTTATTAATATACTCATTAACAACTTGTACAGCGTATGGATAAGCGTCTGCGTCATCAATGCCAAGCCACTCTCCAACAACTTCTAGATCGCCCAATGTGAGTGTTCCATCGACATCAAACAATACGGTTTCTCGGCCAGGATCAACAACAGACAAATAGCCATCTACAACGCTTAAATCACCTAAAACAACCATTCTAACTCTGTATTCGCCAGGCCCTTGGTCAATTGATACGTTGATCTTTCCATCTGTGTTTGTTCGGTACTCTCCAATATATTCCCAGTCAGGCATGTCGGTGCCATAGATGTAGACCTTGATATCTTCCCCCTCCAGGTCTTTATGAAGAACATAATCATAATCAAACTTGCCCACCACAACAGCGGTGCTGCCGGTGACGGCAATCGAATCGTGGATCATATGATAGGGCTTATATCGTTGGCTGAGCCATATGTTTTGCCATTTCCTAAAGCCTTCCTTGTCAGGCATGGTAAGATTCGGCGGGTTCTGAGCAGGATCGTAATCGGGACAACTCCCTGCAAGCGTGTTGGCAGCGAATAGCATCATTGAAATAATGACGAGTGACTTAAATCTATACCTCATAACATCTCCTTTTATTAATTGTTATATTTCCGTTATTACACTCACGTGTTGAGTGCATCGAGGTGTGGGTGAGACAATTATTTTGGCAGCCTTGTCTATTCACTTCAATTCGCCTTTTAACTTTTGTTTCTTACTGTTTTTGTTTGCAGGCTGTTGTATTGGCTGGTGTTGTTGTCTGTGTCGTTATTTTTTTTATAGGTATTCAGGTTTTAAGGATGGGATGAAGCTTTTTCACAGTGTCAATCGAGATTGGTCGGCGCCTGATTAAGCGCGCTGTATTTCAATGTTTTTTCGTCGTGGATAAAAATACAGTACCATACAGAAAACGAACAGGTTGATTAATAATGAAAGACTCAATTTCTATCCATGCAGCGCCGAAACCAAGTGGCTCAAATAAAAAATTAGAAAGATGTACCCCAAAGCAAGAACGATCCCGAGCGATTGTCAACGCAATAAAACAAGCAGGCCTATTGATTCTAAAAGAAGATGGGCCAAGCAAGCTGACGACAACACGGATTTCCGATCGAGCCGGTGTTAGTGTCGGTTCCTTGTATCGCTACTTCTCTAGCAAAGAGGAAGTTGTGGCTGCTATTTATGAAGAGCAAACCAAAGATGATCTAGCTTTTGTTGAGCGAGTTACCCCATGGTTTGACGCGTTAAAAAAAATGCCATTAGAGGTGGGTATAAGAAAGATTATTGAGTGTTCTATTGAAAGGCATAGAAGTATGATGAGCCTCCATGGAGAGGTTTATTTGAAAAGCCACCGAGACTACTCACTCGGCTCACAGCTATCATCCAGCTTATTGACAACTACCATCCGTGATTTTCTCGAATGTAATCGTGACTCGTTGTTAATTAATGACCTAGATAAAACCGCCTTTCTAATAGCACGAGGGTTGTCGGGCATGCTTCGTATGACCTTAGACGAGGAGCCTGGCTATATTAAGGACGATAGCTTTGTCGAAGAATTAGTGCTTTTATTTACTCGTTACCTTTGTGCTGAGACTGGTTACAAGCATTCAATAGAGGCGGAGATGAAGCCGAAGGGTTGTCCGGATTGGATTGACGCAGCGATCTAGCCGTTTGTGCCGTCTTGATGTTCTGGCTATGCTGGAGCAGCAAAAAAGTCTGTCGTTTGATCGATAGTGCCGCTATCCCCAGCTGAAAATCAGAACTGTGTAGTTTGATTAGCTCGATGATTGTTACTGCGCTACGAAAACTATAAGCCATAAAGTTATTGAAAGTAGGGAGTGGGTGAGCAAACTAATCTTTACGTCATTACCAACACAATCAATTTTATCGTGCAAACAGCGTAAGCTAAAAAATATAGGCACAATTAAACTAGCTTTAATTGTGTCGCGCGTGAACTTACGCTGCGCATCTATTTGTTAATCGTTTTTTTTAGTATATCTAATTTCTTGCAAAACCTTACCAGCGACTTCCACTTCTTTAATAGCATCATCTTCAGGCTTAAATCCAGACTTACTATAAAAATCAATAGCTCTCTTATTTCCAGTGAGAACCCAAAGTGTTATTGATTGAAAGCCTAAATCACTAAGCCTTGCCATGGCTTTAGTCCACAGCCCTCTGCCTGCGCCTGTGGACCAAAAACTAGGGAGCACATAAATGGCTAAGACTTCGCCTATTTCTGGGCCAGCATCACTATCTCGGCTCGACCCAAAGGCGACCCAGCCAATAATATTTGATTCGACTTCCATTACCCAGAGCTCAGGATAGCCAGACTCAATTGCTTGCCTCCATAGCCCTTCTCTGTTTTCAACAGACAATGAGTCAAGATAAGTGTCTGGTATGATTCCCTGATAAGCTGCCTGCCAGGTCTTTACATGAATCTGGGCCACTTCATTTGCATCTGATAATTGGGCTAATCTAATCATTATTGATAAACACCTTTAGTCACGGCTGAGCGCAGTATAAGTTGGTAGCTCTGCTTGGCCTAGTTATAGCAGGGGCTAGTATGCCCGTGATGAATGGCTAGTAAGTTCAGACTAATTGCCGCTAAGCTGTATTGTTAATTATTTGAGCAATACGTTATCGTACTATCGACTTGATGGGAAGTCACAAGTGGCTGATAGCTGATAGGGTTTACAACGATTAGGCGGAGAGGAGGGGATGAGGCGGTAGGCTGAAAGGCGCAAGATTATAGTGTTGGAATTTTGCCCTATAGCACGGCGATAAGCCGCTGCGTAAACTTTGGACTAATTTTTTCTTACTAGACTACGCTTTCCGTAACAATTGCTGTTTTTACGCAGTAATACTCAGCAATATGAGCTCCGCAGATGAAAATAGTCTAGCGAACGAAGAGCGCGCGCGTTACGTCTCGCTTTGCCTAAGCTTGTTAGGGCTAGACGCCAATACTCCAGTTACTTCCGACAAGCAGGTTATTGCATGGCGCGGTTTATCGATGTGTGCTGGCCAATCATGAAATCCTCTCAGCCATATAGCCTGCATACCGGCCTTTCTGGCGCCATCAATATCGTTTACAGGGTGGTCGCCAATATACCAGCACTGATCTGGTGATAATCCGAATGCATTTGCTGATTGTGTAAATATCGCACTGTTAGGTTTTTTTATGCCGGCAGCCTCAGAACTCACTAGCTGCTTAATAGAATCGAAAGCCCCTAAGGTTTTGGCCGTTGCTAGCCTGGTTTTATCCGCGCCATTGGAGATAATGCCAATATGATAGCCTTGGGCCGATAGCTGCGCCAGGAGCTCGTTGGCTCTGCTCATCGGCTGCGCGCATAGGGGAAAGTTCTGTAGCCAATGCCCGAGAATATCTTCGACGGTAAGCTTTTTACTGCGGACAAACCTTTTGTGAAGCTCGTTTGATACCGCTTCCTTAATAGTGCTGTAGGGAGAGTTTTCACTGAGGTAACCCCCTCTATCCTGTGAGCATATAACCGCTGCGATATCTTCTGAGCTAACAGACTTCAAAGAATCTGCGTAGCTTGCTATAAAACATTTCGAATAGACTGAAATACTCTTGTTCCTGTGAACAAGTGTGTTATCGAGGTCAAAAAATATAGCCTTGTGCATAATGCTCCAAAAATACTAACGGCAATGTTAAAAGGCGGCCTTAGGCGCGATATACAGTCGATATAACGGCCGCGTTATTGTCAGCGGTTCATTGCAATCCATGCAAGTCTAAACAAGCTTTGTAAGCAATTGAAGTTAAGTTGGTTTAATCAACGCCTGTGATTAATGGCATCAGTAACAGCGACACTGTTTAGAAATCCCCTATCGACGATTGATATCTATGTCGATAAGGGGGTTGTGTAGATTCTGCTGCTAGGGCAAATAACAGTAGACGCTCTACTGTCTGCTCAATCAATTGCCCAGTAGGCGTAAATAGCCCACCTATTGCCCGTATTAACCGTAAAGTAATTAATCGAGCAGCAAGGTAGTGATAGATTAGTTACTTACTTGCAACCGCTGGCGGGTTGCAGATAAAGTTTTCCATCACGCCTTTTCTTGCCGGTAAAAACTGATCTTTTAGTGCAGTTGATAGAGCACCGTTCTCTCTTTCGCTAATCTGAACAAAGCCACCGGGCCCCATTAATGGCCACGTTAGACCAGGCGCAACATATTGAGCAAGCGCCGTCATATGGCAGCCTTGACAGGTCATGGCATTTGCCCGGTTTATGACCATTTCACGCGTGATACCGTGATTAACACCGCTCTGTTGGGTCCTTTCATTGATGAAGTCGTTGATCATTTGATCGCTAAGGAAGTTTTCGGAGACAGTAGCGACATTGATCGCATCCGTTTCATCAATTGGTGTTTCTGAATTCGACTGAAACTCATTGTATTTATCATCGTTGTCGAGAAAAATGCCATTGATAATATCACTGGGCGAAGTCTTGCCTTTTAATTCAGGTGCAAGAAGCTGAGGTAGCATGTTAGTGACAAAGTCTTGTTTAAAGCTATCACTGAGTGCATTGAATGCCTCTGTGTTTGTGCTGGTGCTATAGGCATATAATTCAGCAAGAGGGTTTGCCTTTACTGTCACGTGTGAAAATTCGACGGAATTGTCTTCTGTGCCTATCGCCGTTTTAAACTCACGTAATTGCCATCTGGCCTGATTCAGGTTCGGAGTCGGACCCTCAACTAATACAATGGAATTTACTCTGACTTGACCACGATCCGCACTATAATTCTGATAATTGACAACGGCCGGAAGTGTCACGCCATCTTGCACGGTGCCTGTCATGAAAAATTTATGGAGTTCTACGACTGCTTTTTCATCACTAAGGCCATCCAAAGATGCCCAGTAGTTGACGACAGGTGCGCAGCCCGCTAGACCTAATTCAGGTTGCGGGTTAGGATATTGCCCCTCGAAAATCATTAAAAATCTATTATTATTATTACTATTACTATTACCATTAATATCGCTCTCGGATCCAGCTATACGACCAAAAGCGATCCTGTACTCACCACAGTGTTTACCATCTCTATCGGCTAAATCTATTCGATTAAATAAACCCAAAGGCTTCATATCAGAGAACAATTGGCCGTCATTGGCTAAAGCTGCATCGTCAGGCCGTAGGTCTAGCTCCATAGCCACGCCTTGATTGCTGGCAGAATCCTTGGTGTATGACTGCAATAGACTATCGAGTAGGTTTGTTTTGCTGGTGGCCACCTCATCTGGTTGCAGGTGACTTGCTACGGGGGAAGTCGCTATAATTTGTTGTAAGACGGCATCGAAGCTAAATTTGCTTTCAAGTAAGGGTAGGTTGTTAAATACCAGTGCGCTGCCCTCTGGGTTGATTTTTTCTGCGTTAGCACAAGCTTCTGCTATTTCACCCCCTGCAAGCATATCCGATCTTTTATTGAATTTGACGACTTTTGTTTCTGTTGTTTTTGATTCTAGGAACCTATCCATAAGATTGGCTCCTTCCCCGCGACCACCTGCGTTTGTTAGAGGTGATGCCGCTAGCATCGCAAGTACTATTACAAGTTTTTTCACTGTTAGTTCCTATTATATTATTGTTTTCTTTTACATGACATGATGTCTGTGAACACTAAAATAATTTCAGTGTTGTACTTATCTTGTATCTAACGCTTTAATAAGAAGATAAAAGAAAAGGGTATGTCCAAGGTTTATTATTAGTATTTCCGAATTTTGTTGATGCGACGATTATGGCGGCAGCCAAAAATGAACGCATAAACAACTATCGCTTTTAGCTCTATTAACATACCATTAAAATATCGTCTTTTTAGTTAATGTTCCGTAACTCTTAGTGCATAGCGTCTAGAGAAGTTACGCATTTATACAGCGTATTGCTTTATATGTTAGGTATTTTTCGAGTGGGTTACACACGACTGTGTAATCAGTGAATACCGCCGCCGTTTAACAGGCATCAGTTGGTGTATGCACATGTTAAACGAAGCCATCGCATGACGGGCTAGCAGCGTGTCGTGCACTGTTTGGTTAGAGAAACCTAAGATCAACATAGCTTGCTAGTACGGCTAGCTCGCCCGTCGTGGCTCGTTACACTTAAATGCCACTTACCTGCCTGCAATCGCACCTTTGCTTGATTATCTGTGTAAGCGAAATTTATTATTTAACTATGGATGCCGTTGTAATTCTAAAGCATAAAAAAAGGCAAGCCATAACAGCTTACCTTATATAAGAATTTATCAGCTACTTAGATAGCAGTAATATTCTCAGCTTGTGGGCCTTTTTGGCCTTGAGTAACAACAAATTCAACAGTTTGGCCTTCAGTTAGTGTTTTAAAGCCAGAGCTTACGATTGCACTAAAGTGGGCGAATACATCTGGGCCTGACTTTTGTTCAATAAAGCCAAAGCCTTTGGATTCGTTAAACCATTTAACGGTGCCAGTAGTTGTATTAGACATAATAGATATCCTGTAAATAAAGTATAGAGTTGCCTTCATGAGGCATGAATAGCGGGAAAAAAACAAAAAATTTAAAAACTACAGGACGAAGAACTACTAAGAGACAACGAAACGGAGAGAGTAAAGAATAGGCTTGCTTTCGAGCTAGAGCGCAGAATATAGACAGCAGAGGGGCAAGTCAATCTATTTCTCGCATTTACTTCCGCATATAGCGCTGCGTTATGTTGTGGTCAGCGGCACCGCCAGGCCTAAGCTATAGTGTCGTGAACTCTAAAGCTGATTCAAACGAAAAATTCCATGCGGTGAGAGTCACTCTTAAAACATTGTTATATGCGTAATTACTATGGGGGTCTTAGTTATTTCTGCTATACGGCTGTTGATTTACACAGAGCATGATTTTTATGTTTTTCGTTCTCAAGCTCGAAATATGTTACACCTACTTCTTTGAAGTCGTGTTTTCCGTAGAATCTTAGTGCCCGTGTATTTTCGTGGAAAACAGTTAGCCACACTTGCTCGTGCCCTATAGAGTGACAAAATGATAAAGCATGTTTTAGTAGTGCTGATCCTACACCGTTCGCAGTGAAGTTCTCTTGAATATACAGCTTATCCAGTTCTGGGGTTTTGTTTCCTGTGATAGGGCATAAAGCCTGGATGACTACCAACGACATCACCAGCGAAGACACCGCGCTCTTTGGTTAGATAACCTAGGGGCAAGATCAAAGTGATATTATAAAGGCTTGTTAAACCATTCCCGTAAAAAATCAATAAAGGCTCTTAACTGCGGGGAGACAAAATTTCTATCAGGATACAATGCATAAAAACTTAGCGTCGGCCGGGGTAAATCAGCCAGTATTTCAATAAATTCGCCTTTATCCAGTTCTTTCGCACAGACAAAATCGGGCAAAAACGCGACGCCTTGACCATTGTTGATCGCAGTTTTCATAAAAAGAGTGCTATTCACCTTAAGATTTCCAGCTATTCTTACGCCATCGCCAATGGGCCACGAGTTCTTATTACGAAAATAGGAGTATTCGAAACAATTGTGTTGCTTTAGGTCATCTGCACATTCTATGGCAGGGTGGTCATCAAAATAGTTTTTACCTACACATACTACATAGGGAAAGTTTGCTAGAGGTACGCCTACATAGGGTGAATCAAACTCTCTGCTTGCCATACGCAGGGCTAAATCAAATCCCATCTGCATTAGATCTAGGCTATCATCGCTTAGATAGATTTCTAATTCTACGTTGGGATATCGTTCCATAAAATTGGCGACAATCACGTCAAAAGTGGTAAGCCCCATTGCCATGGGGGCATTAATCTTAAGTTTTCCACTAGGAGAACAGTGGCTACGCGACACATAGTTTTCAGCCTCCTCCAGTTTGGCTAGGGCCTCGTGGCAATACCTTAAATAGCCTTCACCCAGGGGGGTTAAGCTTAAAGTGCGGGTGGAACGATACAATAATTTAGCGTCTAGGCTTTCTTCTAAACGACTAATTTCTTTGCTGACAATGGATTTTGCAAGCGCGAATTCTTCCGCTGCTTTGGTGAAGCTACCTAATTCTGACACTCGAACGAAAAGCTGTATGGCCCTAAGCTTGTTCATGATTGTTTCCCTACGACGAACACAGTTTGAAATTATAAAGGATATAAGCTTGAGCGGCCATAACCTACACTCGCAAACGTGCTAGGAAATTTGCCAAGCTAATCACAGTGTCGATGTCAATCGGTAAGCTTGTACAAGTAATTCAATGAAGAGGAAGACAATATGTACACTTTGTACTACATGGAAGGATCATGTTCGTTAGCCACACTTAGCGTGTTAAATGAAATTGGTGTAGAAGACGTTCGCATCATTGATAAAGAAAAAGTTGCTGAATACAAGTCCATTAATCCAGTGGGCGCTGTTCCGGCATTAGATGACGGAAGTACTGTGTGGCGTGAAGGCGCAGCACTAATAATCTACTTGTTGGATAAACATGAAAGCAATATGCTGCCGGAAAATGGCGATGCGAGACAATCTGCCATAGAGAATATCATGTTTGCAAACGCGACGATGCATCCAGCCTATGGAAGACTATTTTTTTTGAATCAAGCGGTGGAAGATGATCAGGTTAAGTTGGATTCGATGGCTAAAGCCACAAACATGATTAACGATCTATGGAAAGCTGTGGAAAAGGAATTGCAAAATAAAGTATACCTGGGTGGAAGCGAGCCATCTGCGGCTGACTTCATGTTGGCTGTATATTCCCGTTGGGGAGAGATGTTCCCTGTTGATATAGTTATTCCGCCAAAGGCTAAAGAAATGATTGCAAGTATTATTTCAAGACCTTCATTCATAAAAGCGCTGGATATGGAAAAAACTGAATTGTAATTATAACTGCTTTAATTGCCATTGATCAGGGGGCTGGTTACGAAGAACCTGCAAAGTTCCACTTGGATGTCTTTAACGAAAATGGTGAGCTGTTAATCTACTGCGATCTGTTTGAATAAGGCCGTGAAAAAC
Source organism: Sinobacterium caligoides (assembly GCF_003752585.1). Taxonomy (NCBI): domain Bacteria; kingdom Pseudomonadati; phylum Pseudomonadota; class Gammaproteobacteria; order Cellvibrionales; family Spongiibacteraceae; genus Sinobacterium; species Sinobacterium caligoides. The sequence goes on along the minus strand of NZ_RKHR01000008.1, from coordinate 26,870 downwards.
GTTAATCAATGCGTCTTGTTGGCTCTGAGGAAAGCTATATGGCATGTGGGTTTAGCTAGTCAATACTGCGAATGGCGGCTTATGTAAAATTACTTCGGTGAGTTTTTTCTTAGGCTGTCGTAAATATAGGGTGAGGTTAATGGGCATATTAAATGACTTTTCAGTCTCTTCAATCAACGCTGGTTTTACCACCGTTTTAGTGGGGTTTGCCAGTTCAGTGGTCATTGTTTTCCAAGCTGCCACAGCACTTGGAGCAAGCGAAGCTCAGATAAGCTCTTGGATTCTCGCCCTTGGCTTGGGTATGGGAATTCCCGGAGTATTATTATCTATTTACTATCGTATGCCTATTACGGTGGCCTGGTCTACGTCGGGTGCCGCTGTGATATTGACGAGTGCGGCAGGTGCAACACTAGAGCAGGCGGTTGGGGCTTTTATTGTCTGTGCATTGCTAACAATACTATTTGGCTATACGGGATGGTTTGAAAGGCTAATTAAGCGGATTCCCAACTCCATTGCCTCAGCAATGCTGGCAGGGATCTTGTTGCGATTCGGCCTTGATGTATTCAATTCAATCAATACAAGCACTTTGTTGGTCGTTGCAATGTTACTGGCGTATCTCGTATCAAAGCGCATCATGCCAAGGTACGCAGTACTGATGCCGCTGTTAGTCGGAATACTCATTACTATTGTTGAAGGCCGTACGGATATAGGAACAGTAGATTTGCAGCTATCAGCACCAGTATTTGTCCCCCCAGAATTTTCACTGAGTACTATTCTAAGTCTAGGTATTCCTTTATTTTTCGTCACAATGGCATCGCAGAATGTACCGGGGTATACGGTAGCAAAAAATGCGGGCTTTGACTTGCCGCTGTCACCCGTTGTTGGGTTTATTGGTGTCTGCACTTTATTGCTAGCGCCATTTGGTGCTTTTGCATTGAATCTTGCAACCTTAACGGCAGCAATTTGTTTGGGTGAAGAGGCTCACAAAGAAAAGCAGAAACGCTATACTGCTGGTATTGCTGCTGGGTTGTTTTACATATTGGTGGGATTCTTTGGGGCAACAGTAGGCGCCCTTCTGAAGGTGCTGCCCAGCGAGCTTGTCTTTGGTATAGCGGGTATTGCTCTGTTTAGCAGCACTGCAAATGCGTTATCCATGTCCATGCAGCACGCTCCCGATCGTGATGTTGCCATCATTACGTTTCTTGCTACAGCATCGGGTCTTACTTTGTTTAATTTGGGTGCGGCCTTTTGGGGGCTGATTGTCGGTGTGTCAGCCTTTCTTATTCTGCGAGTGGACGTGAAGTCAGCACTCGGCAATAGAAGAAAAAATGAATGTGCTGTTAAAGTGGTGCAGGATAACGTCTAGTTACATTAAATAGGTTTCAAAACTATCTCTTAGTGACTTGCCTCCGGTATCGTTGTGTCGATCAATAAATTGTATTTAACTATGACTGTCTTTGTAGTTTATTCAATCTACGTAAAAATATATTGTTTTTATCCTTTAAATCAAGCTGCAGTTCTAATATGCCTTTCGATATATTTAACTGTTCAAAGCCAATAGAACTATACAATTCTTTAGCTTTGTTGTTGTCAAATACACAACACTTAATAAAAGAAGCTTGCAGTGAATGCGCTTGTTTAATAATGTGTTTAAATGCTCTATAACCTAATGTACCGCCTTGCTCTGTCTCGGCTATCTGTAGTGAATGGATAAATAGACAATTTTCCATCGCTTCAATTGAAAAGCCACCAACAATAACTTCGTCAATTTTAAGTAGCCAATTATCTTTTTTCCTGTAATGGTTTTTTATATTTTCGGTGTTCCAAGCTAAGCCAAGCTCGGATTGTAATTGGTACATATTTTGATAGATCAGCTCGTATAGCGATTCAAAACCTAAATCGTCAGCCTTTGTTATTGTAAACACGTAAATCCTCTAATTGCGACGCCTTATGACTAGCAACATATAACACCGCCATAATCGACTGAGTGTAGCTGTAAAGTATGCCAAAATTAACTGCCGTCATGCTCTGTTGTTGACTATTCATGCGATACTCTACAGTACCAATCGCTGGATGAAAAGTTACAACTGGCTGATGGGGCATGGCGTGGCTTGAGACGGAATTGACCTCGTAAACCTACGGTGATACGTTATTGATAAAAATAAAAGTAACAAATAATAAGGATTTTATAATATGGATATTAATTTAGAGTCAGCTCTAGCACTGTATGATGAATCTGCGTTTAATCAGCATATCAGTGAGCTTACGCAGCTATTTGAATCAAGCGAGCGCCCAGACATCGCATTATCCGTATATTGCAAAAATTATTACTACTTTTCACTGCAACAAATTCATGCATTTAGCCAAATTCTAACGCTAATCCAACCTCATGATCGGCGTGCTCTAGCCCCCATGGCTGAAGCAATCGCTGATGAGTGGGGTAATGGCAATCCTGATAAAACCCATTCAGCGCTTTTTGAAAAGTTTTTTAAAGCAGCGGGGTTGTCAATTCCAGCAGTGCAGCTAGAAGGGGAGATGATTCCGGCTATTAAAGATTATTTAAGCGTAATGTATGAGAATTTTAATGCGTTAACTTCGAATGAAGCAAAGTCACTAGCCACTTGGCTATTCCTGGAGAAATCAGCGGTAGATGTCTATCAGCCGCTGTTAGATTCTTTCAGGAAAATGAAGGTGTTCACGGAAGATGACCTGGAGTTCTTTACTTTGCATGCCGTGCTTGAGCCTGAGCATTATCAAGAGGTGTTAAATATTCTAGAGTATAAGGATTTTTCTGATGTTGAAAAGCAACAGTTTTATGCTGAATACGAAAGAATGGGCCGCCACTGGGTCAACTTTTGGGAGCAAGTGGTTAATTGTACTCGCAATGAAATTGAGTTGGCTTCTGTTGCCGCCGAGTAGTTGAGATATAAGATGATAAAAACTAATGAAAAGCATGCCTTTTCAGCAAATTACAGCCAGTCTAACGATGTGCAGTTTCAAGCAGCAGAACACTATTTACAATCGATGCTTGGCAATGATTTTAAATATTTAACTTGGTTAGATGTCGGCTGTGGTGATGGCAAGTTGATGAATGCTTATTCTATCGATAAGCCATCTATTTTGCGTACTGGGATAGACTTATCAGCACGCTTAATAGAAGAAGCAAAGAACAATGCACCTGGTACTGCTGATTTTAAAGTGCTCGATGCACGAGAGCTCGCTCGCATCAACAAGAGCTACCAGTTGGTTACTTCATTTTTTTGTCTGCAGTGGCTAAGTAACTGCGAAATAAAGCAAGTGTTTAGCGCCATGATAGAGAGGCTCTCTCCAGGGGGGCATCTGGTCATTATTTTACCTATTGACCAAACAACCCTATCACAGGCTAGACAAAATAGTTTGAAGCGCTATACACAAAACTATACCATCCCGCTGGGCGTTCAAAATACAGCTGCATTTGAGCTGATATTTCAATCAGCTTGTCAGGAACATAATATGCAGGTTGTATCGGATGGCTTAACGCATTTTAAGTTACCCGGTGGCACAGATTTGTTCAAGCAATATATATCAGGCTGGATGTCAGAGCTCAGAGAGTGCGACCTTACTGTGCAGAGCCAACAGGAATACTTGTCTGATATCGTCAATTGTATGCCGAAAAATGAGCAGGGTGAGGTAGACTTTTCAACTCATGCCTATTGCTTACATGCATCTAAGGCATCATCCTCATGACTAAGTTTGATACGTTAATAGCGGTTATGATTACCGCTACTTGGGGCTTTAATTTCTCTTTGTTAAAAGTTTCTACTGTTTTACACGACCCTTGGCTAGTTGCTTTTATGCGCTTCTTTTTATGCGCGGTTCCATTTTGCTTTTTTGTGCCAAAGCCTAACTTACCTTGGCATAAACTCGCCCTTTATGGGTCTTTATTTGGAGGGGCATTTTGGGGGATGGTCAATTTAGGTATTGTGCTGGGTGTGTCAGCGGGAATGGCCTCTTTGCTCGTTCAATTTACGGCGTTTAGTTCTGTTGTATTAGGTGTAATATACTTTAAAGAGTCTTTTGGTTTATCAAAAAAAATAGGCTGCTCGGTTGCCTTAATGAGCGTATTGAGCATGCTGCTGATAGCCGATGGAAGTGTCAGCATATTTGGCGTATGTGCAATATTATTTGCAGCAGTGGCATGCAGTCTATCTAATGTTGTATTGAAGGAGCTAAAGACCGATAACTTATTGAGCTTATTAGTGTATGGCTGTGGTTTTGCTTCAATGGCCCTGCTAGTGATTTGTGTGTTTACGGGGGCTTTAGACAATATTTCTAGTTCTCTGTTATCGCAAAGTGACTTGTTTTATTTCGCTATCTTATTTCAAGCTTATATAGGCACGCTATTAACTTACTGGCTATGGAATGGATTAATCTGCAAGTATGAATTAACACAAGTAGTCCCTATGTGTTTGCTTGTGCCTGTCTTTGGCATGGCTGCTTCGTCGGTATTTTTTGACGAGACGATTGGTGTATTCAAGTTAGCTGCCTGCGCTTTGCTGATTGTGGGGTTAGTTATCATTTTCTTTGGCACCAACATATATTTGTGGCTCGCAAACTCTAAGCAATCTCGAAATAACGCCAATAGTTAATGCCTAAGAGCTTTGTGTTAATGCATCTTATGTCATTGCAAAAAGGATTTCTCTGGCTTAAATAAGTTATAGCGAGATATAAATGGAATGCCTCTTGGTAACAGCTAACCCAGCTTGAAGTGACGTATTAGAATGCATAGAGTGGGTATAGCGCAGAGCTTGAATGACTACCAGCGATATCACTAGCGAAGATGACGACAGGGCGCTATAGCGTCTCGTGCGCTCTTTTCTTAGACACACCCAGGCGCAATAGCATACTACTACGGCTAACCATCCCACTCAGGCTTGCCACACATAAATGCCGCTAATCTGACTGCAATTGCATCTTTCATTGTACTGTTTCTTCTTCATCGTTCTTCCAACCACCTAGTTGGCCTTCAAAATCATCGCAATTACTTAGCTCACTCCAAGTGAGCTGTCTTTGGTGAAACTGCTCTTCTTTGTCAGGTTTTATCGTGCATTTGATAAGCTTTGTAATTGCCAATGCAGAAGCTCCTAGTTTTAATATTCTAATTTACTATGGCTGTCTGTGTAATTGTTTGTAGAAGTAAGTCTAGTCGCTTGGTCTTAGTACAGCACTGATGGTCGTGGAGTAATTCCATACTGGCTGACGCTAAGCTATATTATGAGTTATTTGATTATGCAGCTGTTGATTTACACAGAACATGATTTTTATGTTTTTCGTTATCGAGCTCGAAATATGTTACACCTACTTCTTGGAAGCCGTGTTTTTCGTAGAATTTTAGTGCCCGTGTATTTTCGTGAAATACAGTGAGCCATACTTGCTCGTGCCCAATAGAGTTACAAAATGATAAAGCTTGTTGCAGTAGTACAGAGCCGACACCGTTCGCAGTGAAGTTCTCTTGAATATACAGCTTATCCAGTTCTGGGATTGTGTTTGCTGTGATAGGGCATTTAGCAGAAAGTTTCAAAGAGACATATCCGATCAAATGACCCTTTTCTATTGCTACAAAATAGACATCATTTTTAGATGTCAGCTTGCTTTGAATATTTTTCTCTGTGAATTCATTCAGTACATACTGCGAAATGGACTTTCTTATTCCTTTTTTTGCATATGTATCGAGCCAAACCTGTATTGAAAGTGCTGCAATATCAGAGCTATCTTTGATTTCTGCAATTCGTATCATTTCTTTCCATGAGGTTATTTAAGTATTGACTTTAGCTCAATGTAGAGCTCTTCAATCTAACATACGTATTTGTCGATAGTTTCGAGTACAGCAGGAAACCATCGACGATAGGAGCTTGTTATGTGTTTTATTTACGGTCTGCTGGATGGTTAACACCATCGTAGGTTGGGATGCCCTGTATTGTTAGTGGGTTAATATCTTCAAGGCAAGCTACGTTAAAGCCGTATTGCTCGGGATTAGAGCGGCGTTGATGGTGAGTATATATACCGCAGTTACTGCAAAAAAAATGTTTTGCTTCTTTCGTATTAAATTGATAAAGCTTTAAAGCCTCTTCACCTTTAACAATACTGATGCCTGATAGAGGTACAGAAGCAGCTATTGCTCCTCTTCTACGGCACATTGAGCAGTCACATCGACGAATATCAATTAAACCATCAGGTAAGTCCAGTTCAATTTCAACAGTTCCGCAATGGCAAGTAGCTTTATGCTTTAAGCCTATCTTTACACCTTCGACTTCTTTTAAATTGATCGTCATATCTGACTCCTTAGAATTACATAGCGCTGTCAACAGCGGTTGAGCGTAGTGAAGTCCAGCAAGTTTTGCTGGCGATGCAGCTTGACCTTGTTATAGCTGGGCTTGGTACACCGGTGTTGATTATGAAGTAAGTCCACGATAACAGCCGCTAAGCCGTGTTGTTAATTATTTGAGTGATACAGTACCGTATTAATGGCTGGGTGGAAAGTTACAAGTGAATGATAGCTGTTAGGATTTACGACGATTATGGTGGGGAGTAGGTGGTGTGGATAGATGGCTGGTATAAGCAAGATTAGAGCTTGTCCAGCACGTACCTTCACCACCTCTAAACGCAACAATATTGAATATATTCGACATAATAACTATGGGTGTCTTGGTTATTTTGTAGAGTTAGTGACTTAGCTATCTCGACCATTTTTTATGAAAGCCTGAGAAAGCCATTGGTTTGATCGAAGTCAATCAAATGTGTTAGAATTTTAAGTTAATTCCTAAGAGGCTGTTGGTCACCTCAAATACCATTCTTGTGGTACAGGTTATATCGTTGTTCTGAGTTAAAAGCAGCGAGAAATCTCTTTTTCTGGCCAAATAAATTATAATATAAGGCTTTAATTAATGAAGTATATTGTCTGGATTCTATTGATATTATCTGTGCCAGAATTAACTGCTTGCGGTGGCGGTGGCGGTGGCGGTGGCGGTGGCGGTGGCGGTGGCGGCTTACCGGAGAGGACTGAGGCGGTGAAAAGCAAAGAGCCATCTTGGGATAGCGCTCCTCTAACCGATAATGACATTGTGGTTATTGCTGTAGAAGAAAATCAGCAAGCAATCTATAAGATAAATACCTTAACTAATAATAAAATAGCAATCTCTGATGAGATGACTACAGGTGCAAAGGTCGCCACGCTAACGATCTCTCCTGACGGTAAAAAAATCAGCTATATTGCTGACCAGGAAACAGATAATCACTACGAATTATTCGTCTCCAATAGCGACGGGACTAAGAATGTAAAGGTATCAAGTGGTGATCCAGATAAAGAAGTAAGGCGAATGTATTGGTTGGGTGATGAACGATTATTATTCATCGAAAAACATGACTTTCTCGCTGGCAGCTCACTGTATATAGCTAACTATGATGGCAGCGATAGGGTCGTAGTTGCAGAAGACAAGTACAGCATTTCTTTTCTGTCTTTCATAGATGACACGGCTGTTATATATTCAGCCCGTGATAATAGTAATGATAAAGATAACCTCTATATTCTAAGGCTAGATGATGGTGGAAGCCCAGTTAGTGAAATGATTGATGTTAGCAGTTGGGGGGTCGAGCGAATTGACGACCTGCAATGGTCTTACGATAAAAGTATGGTGACTGTGCGTGACCACTATAACAAAAAGCTCCTTCTTATAAATTATGATAATGATAACTTCGGCGACATAAATGAAATATCAAGCATCAGTGGATCCGCTATGTGGTCGCCAGTGGATAACGCCATTATGTATGTGGTTGATTCTGCTTTTGCTGATGGACTTAAAATTAATATTTATAAAAATGGTAGCTCTATCGATATAGCTGATACTTATGCCAAGAATATTTCTATTTTATATGACTTTCGATGGTCTGATGACGGTTCATATATTGAGTATATTTATAGCACCGCTGATGATAACACAATACGTGCGACTCGAGTGATATTGGAGACGCAAGAAGTCATTGTGATTAATAGTCAATCAGATCATGATATGATGGATTATGAGCTGTCTCCCGATGGCTTAACAGCAGTATATTTTGATAAACAATTGCAGGTCATCGATATCGCTACTATGTCTACTCATAGCGTTGATATATTGAAGGGGCTTGATGGATACATTAAGGTGAAATACCTGAGCTGGACTAATGACGGAGCTAATGTAATAGCTAAAGCAAATATTTCACACAATGGTAAAGCTACTTACGCACTGATTCAGTATGACACAATCGATAATAAAGTTAGACTGCTGTCCGATGAATTTGAAGGTGGAGATTCTTTTGCATGTTTTGCACTTTACGGGAAAAAGGTAAAAGGCGGTTGCTATTTGGCATTTGATGAGCGGTAAACCCAGCCGATGGCTAGACGTCTATAATAATTATGACATATCGTCTTCACCCCATGATAAAGATGTCTTATTAAGACACTAGCCATTATTGTCATACATAAGTGTTTCCTCCTAGACTGAGATAAGTCATGGAGGACTACCGATGCCAATACCACGTAAACAGCTCGTCAGCCTAGCTGATACCCCCTACTATCATTGTGTCTCTCGCTGTGTGCGGCGTGCCTTTCTCTGTGGTAGTGATCCGTACAGCGGTGAGAGCTACGAACATCGCCGGCGCTGGGTAGAATCTCGCGCCCTAGAGCTTGCCCGGGTATTTGCTATCGATATCTGCGCCTACGCTGTTATGAGCAACCACGCCCACCTGGTGCTACGTGTAGATGAAGCTGAAGCCCAGCAATGGAGCCAACGAGACGTCGTCGAGCGATGGCATCAATTGTACAAGGGCAACCTGCTGACACAACGCTTTGCCAGAGGCCAAGCTATCGCACCTTACGAGCGGGATACGCTCGACAGTATCATCACGGAGTATCGTCGTCGCTTAGCCGACATTAGTTGGTTTATGCGTGCGTTAAACGAACCAATCGCACGGCAGGCCAATCAGGAGGATGGCTGCACCGGCCGTTTCTGGGAGGGGCGTTTCAAGTCTCAAGCGCTACTCGATGAAGGGGCTCTGCTCGCGTGCATGGCTTACGTGGATTTGAACCTGGTTAGGGCTAAGATGGCGAAGACGCCCGAAACGTCAGAGCACACCAGTATCAGGTTGCGTATCGCCGCCGCTCATAAAGGCGAACAGCCCAAAGAGTTACTCCCTTTTATTGGCAACGAGCGTCAACAGATGCCCAAGGGGTTGTGCTTCAACTTAAAAGACTACGTTTCGCTTGTCGATCAAACCGGGCGAGTGATACGCAAAAATAAACGCGGTTGCATCAGTAGCAACGCTGAAGACGTTCTAGCGCGGCTTAACATCCCGACAGAAAACTGGCTACAGCTAACAACCTCGTTCGAGCAACTCTTTACCGGTCCTGTAGGTGCCACCAAAAGCCTGGATAACTACTGCCGACACCACAAGCGAAGACGACGCCACGGCGCAACAGCGTGTCGTGCGCTCTTTGGTTAGATAAACAACAAAACAACATATACTGCTATTGGCTAACCCTCAAGCCGTGGCTCGCTGCGGCCAAATGCCGCTCACCTTCATGAAAACTGCACCTTTCCCTGTGCTATTGCTTCTAATCTAGCTGGGATTTACGGCCAAAAGGCGAACCCCCTGTGCTTGATTGTCGATCTAAGCGAGATTTAGTCTTCTTGCTTAACGATGGGCGTCTTAGTTATTGTTCGTTATTTAAGGACCTTAAAATAATCTGACTTCCAAAGGCCTTTAACAGACTCCTCTATTTCGGACTCAATAATTTTATCAATCGTTTCTTTGTTGAGTGCTATTAAGTCTTCGTAACTAGCATCGCCTGCTTTTACTTTAAAGTACGCCCAATACAGGCTATCTAATGATTGAAAGCACGAAGTGCTTATGAAATCCATAACTTCACTGTTCGGCTGGAACCACTCTCCATGCTCACGAAACCTTTCAAATCTGAGGTGTAGCCTATCTTCTAAGTAAGTGGGTTCAAAAGTGCCACCGAGAAAAATTAGCTTATCAGGAGAAAGAGCTTGAATTTGGTTTAAACGATTTTCAATGGAAACATTAGTCTTTCCGATTTTTATTAAGCCGGTTTTCTCTCCTTGAATAAGATAGATCAGACTACTTTTGAACTTAACATTAGTCATCCATTCAGTCTCGTAAAGAGCCTAACGCCACCAACAGCGGCTGAGCGTAGCGAAGTCCAGCCAGCTTTGCTGGCAATGCTGCTTGGCTTTGTTATAGCTGGGCTTGGTGTATTGTTGGTGGCAGTAAAGATATCCATACTAGCTGCCGCTAATCCGTATTGTTAATTATTTGAGAGATACAGTATCGTATTAATGGCCGAATGAAAAGTCGCAAGAGTCTGATTAATGAAAGGGTTTTCGGCGATTATGAAGAGTGGGTGGTGTGGATAGATGGCTGGTATAAGCAAGATTAGAGCTTATCCAGACACCTACCTTCACCGTCTCTAAACGTAAAAATATCGAATATATACGACAAAATAACGATGGGGGGCTTAGTTACTTTTCTAGTGCAAGGTTATAATTATGGATAAGCTAATCAAATATGATTGACAATATAATATCAAAGAAACTTAAGTCGTCCATCGCTCTATCTGATCTTTCTTCATAATGTCGCGAGAGATTTTCATGAATAATTGCTGCACCTTCATCCCCTTGACGTCTCTCCTTTTCTGCCTGTTGAGCGTGCTCGCCAGCTTTAAACTTATCACTGACTACATCACTAGTGCTTACACAGGCTTGTAGCAAAGAAAGGATAAATATAATAAAAATATATCTTCTCATCAGATTTTCTGGGTTCCTATTACATAACGCTGGCAACAGCGGCTGAGCGTAGAGATTCCACCGGCTTTGTTGGCGATGCTGCTTGGCCTTGTTATAGCTGGGCTTGGTACATTTTTTCCGATTGTGAAGTAAGTCCATGCTAACTGCTGCTATGCCGTATTGTTAATTATTTGAGGGATACAGTACCGTACTAACGGTTGGATGGAAAGTTACAAGTGGCTGATAGCTGGGGCGATTATGGTGGGGAGTGGGTAGTGTGGATAGATAGCTGGTATAAGCAAAATTAGAGCTTATCCAGGCGCCTACCTTCACCGCCTCTAAGCGCAACAGGATTGTATATATGCGACGAAATAACGATGGGTGTCTTAGTTGTTTCTAACGATGGGCGTCTTAGTTATTGAATCTAGCACTGATTTTACAGTCAAAGGGCGAAGCCTCTGTGCTTGAGTGCCTGTCAAAGCTAGATTTAGTTTCCTTATCTAGCTATGGGTGTCTTTGTAATTTCTCTTTGTTTGCTATGCCTATAAGAGTCAAGACTGTGTAATACTGACTTTCTCAAGTACTGTATTATACCCTGTGGCGCAGGTTTCACCCTGTACCCCCCATAGCTTAAGCTCCTTTTCACTTGCTTTTGCAGTTAGCGCAATTGAAAGCCAGCTTTTACATACCTCTGGCGGCACATCATTAAAGTCTTTAGTGATGTTGCAGATATTGATATAGTTATTTTCTACTGGACCATTCATTTGTAGCTCTAATATTCCTGTTTTCATAATACGGACAGATAATACATTGGCTGAGCAGTCCAATGCATTAACAGTAGTTGACACAACGCTTGAAGCTAATATTGCTGCAACATATCTTTTAATCATCATTTCTACCTTTATAGTAATTTATTATTCGTGGACTTTGGGAAAGCGAACTAAGGACTTATTACATAAGTTGGTTGTATGTTAATATCAAACAGCGGCTATGCGTCGCGATGGCCAGCTAGTTTTGCGAGGGCCCTACTTATAGCTTTGTTATAGCTAGCATATTGTACTTTTATGATAGCAAGAAAGTTAATGATCGCTGCCGCTACGATAACTTGTTATTTATATGGGCGAAAGTCTAACATACTGACAGTATGACCTAAAGCTACAATTTGATGGTGGTGTGCATTAGCGACGGTTAGTTATTTCTCATCTTGTCAGCCCAAAGACAGTGAGGATAATACTCGGGAGACAGAAAAGTTATGTATGCATAAGCTGTGTCGCCTGGATAGACCTTCTTTCTATCTATATAGACATGAAGTCCTGAAGTGCAACATTCGTCATTTACATGGTTAGCTGGACGATAACTATTAAAAGCCGGTGTCTTTCTCGAATCTTTAGTATCCATATAAAAGGAAACCTCATCAAGAATATCTGGTGGTGTCTTCTCAGTATCAAATCTTCCTGTATTTTATTCTGAAATTTCCAACTTATTCCCGAAATTTAATATTTGATGGGTTTATCAAGACGGTTAACGCCAAAAGCATGCGCGCCAACAGCGTTGCATGGCTTTCTATGATTGTTAGCTTTGGGTAAAGTCTAAGTAAGCTTCTTTTTTAGTCCGGCGAGACCTATTATTGCTGAGCCAAACAGCCATGCCGCAGCAGGGACAGGAATATGACTTGTTACAACCGTAAAATCTGTTGCTCTATAAGCTGCTGAAAATGAGGTTAACTCCAGCCCCGTAAAGTCTTCGGAAGCAGACACTAATCCAGGGGTATTGCAGCCTTGCGTATCTGAAGGCCAAGTAAAAGCACAAGCGGCAAAATAATTTCCCACTCCGTACTTGTTTACTATCAAACCACTGTCAATTCCTTGAGCTTCTTGATCGTGGTACCCATTTAATATTACCTGATCAATGACTACACCTGAGTCTATGGAAAAATTCCACAGCGTCGGCTCGTAGGATGAAAGTACTAAAGTTATCGGTGCACTCCCACCATTGACAATATGCACATTCGCAGTGCCTTGCGGATGGTCTCCAAAGCTATGATCACTTCTAGTTTCATAAACACTAACAATATGCAGCTCTGGACCTGAAGAGCTAGAGTTTGTATGGTAAGAAGGCGGCCCCGCCGGATCGTTTATAGTAACAGTTGTAGCGCTCGATAATGATGCTGAGAGAATTAATGCTGTAGCAAGGAAGATTTTCATTTTCATTTTATTTGTCCATTATGTGATTATTCTTTCCATTTTTCTAACTTATAGATCTAAAAAAAGTAAATATTACCAAAGTAGTAAGAACTAACGCCGCCAACAGCGGCTGAGAGTAACGAAGTCCAGCAAGCTTTGCTGGCGATGCTGCTTGGCCTTGTTATAGCTGGGCTTGGTACATTGTTGCCGACTGTGAAGTAAGCCCATGTTAACTGCCGCTAAGCTGTGTTGTTAATTATTTGAGGAATACAGTACCGTACTAACGGCTGGATGGAAAGTTACAAGTGGCTGATAGCTGTAAGAATTTACAATGAATACGGGAAGTGGTGAGAGTTGGAAGAGAGACTGTGCGAGTATGATTAGAGAGTGAAGCTTTTAGCGCTATAACGCCTTACTAATGGGCGCATAAATGCTTGGCTAAAATTGGCGACGAAGGAGCACAAGCCAAGCGTTTTGCGTCCTTTTGAGTAACTTGTTATGCATTTTTAGCAACAATCCCAATAGAAGTAGGACTTCTCAAGCTCTCTGTTTTTGAGGTGTTCTGGTGAAATAAAAATATGACCTATGCCACTATCGCCAAACATAATTTCATCATCAACATCGATTTGTAGAATTTGCAGATCATTTCGCTGGTGATCTTTGTAATCTCGTGGGTCGCCCTGAGTAAAGTAAGCATACCCGCCTACCTTATGACCCTCACCAGTAAAATAGTCATCAAATGCTTTTTTATCTTCTTCCGATAATGACTCTTCAAAGTCCCAATAATCTTTACCACCAAAATCAAATGAAAACTGACAATCCTCACTACTTCCGGTATCTATAGCTTTTACAAATTCTAATTTATGTATTTTCCAAACGGGAAGATCTTCGTACATATCCTTATCTATTGACGGAAGATCACTTCGCTGAGGCTTGTTCATCTCATTGCTCGATATATAAATAAACTTTTCCGCTCCCGACATATCCCACCACTCTTTTTTGCTGAAATAAAGCTGGAGGATTCCTTCATTTGGGAATCCATCCAACGATGGCAATTCGCAAAAATTAATTTGAGCGATTAAGACTAGCGGGTCACTATTTTTATCAGTTGGATACTCCATCCCTTCAGGAATAAATGGAACCCCCAAAAACTTGCTACCCTTTACGTCCAAAGGATCCTTATTTAGCTCGCAATGCAAAGGCGTTGCCTTGATAGATACATATGGTCTTTGCTTAGCTATTAAACCGTCCGAAAACTGCTTTAGTACTTCTGGTATTTCTACTTCTTCCATTGTGTAATTCTCGGTGTATTGATTGATGCATAACGCCGCCAACAGCGGCTGAGCGTAGCGAAGTCCAGCCAGCTTTGCTGGCGACGCTGATTGGCCTTGTTATAGCCGGGCTTGGCACATTGTTGCTGATTGTGAAGTAAGCTCATGCTAACTGCCGCTAAGCCGTGTTGTTAATTATTTGAAGGATACAGTACCGTATTAACGGCTGGATGGAAAGTTACAAGTGGCTGATAGCTGAAAGGAATTACGACGATTATGGTGGGGAGTGGGTGGTGAGGCTAGATGGCTGGTATAAGCAAGATTAGAGCTTATCCAGGCACCTATCTTCACCGTCTCTAAGCGCAACAAGGTTGAATATATACGACAGAATAACTATGGGTGTCTTAGTTATTAGTCTATGATGCTGGCTTTACTCCAGCTGCTTGAACCATGTTTCTATTGTTTAGAGATACAGACATGATTCTTGGCTGAACACTTGTATTTGTGTCATGAATCTTTGTTTTAACAGCAGCCATTGCTTCAAGTGCACGTTGAATTGAAGATTCATCTAAGTTCGGAAGTGAGCCTGGTAATAGATCTTGGATTTCTTTCGATGTCACTCCAATTGCCCTAACTTCTAATTCACCAGAAAGCTCATTCTTATTCGCAGCAAATCCGATTTTTAAAACACTACCTAGGTCAATCCCTTTTTTGTTGGTTTTTACCTTAGCAATCAATCTCAATCCAACACCAACTCTTGCACGGCCTACTATCTCATCGCCATTAGATAAATCGTCGATAAAAAAATTGGCATAGTCCATAAAAGCTACATAACTTCCCTTTTCTGAAGTTACTTTCCCCGTGAGGTATGAAAGCTCACCTGATTTTGTGACCTTCGCTAGTTTTACAACTACTCTAGTGTCACCAAGAAAATCTAATTTCTCTTTATTTGTAAGAGTTCGAATATCTTTGGTAACCATAGTGCCCTTAACAGGAATTTCTATTTTACTTTTGGCAATTAGGGGCTCAACAGGAAAATATTCATTTTTTAGATTGTTCACATCTGTTACAACTGACTCGGGCAATGGCGTTGATGAACAAGATGCCAAAAGTATTATGGCTATTGTTAAAGTTATTGTTTTAATCATTTTATGTTTCCCTTAATGGTTGAAATAAATTATTACCATAACGCCGCCAACACAGGCTGACAATTTATTGTGGCTTTTGGGGTAAAATGGCGAAGCCACCCCAAAAGGCGCAAGCGGTTGGCAGTCCTTTGTGCTTGGCCTTGTTATATGCTGCGACAATTTGATTCCCCCCAGCTCTCTTTTAACTGATAATACTTACTTTCTAGTTCTTTAAACTTTTTCTCAGAACTATTAGAAAAGTTTTTTGCCAACTTGTTATTACCTGAACTAGTAATAACAATGTCTAAGTTTATATAGTTTGGTCCAGAATACCTACACCCCAGAATCTGTTTGTCTGTAATAACGAGGCGAGCCAAATACTTAGTTGGAGCTCCCTTTTCTAGATACACTGCTCCGCATGGCAGTTGTTCATTTTTATGGCTGTAGTTAAGTACATTTTTAAAGCACTCCCCAAACTGAATCGTATGAAAGCCTTCTTGGTTTGAGAAGCTAAAAAGTAAGTCAATTGCTTTTAAATAGTCACTATATAAAACCGTGTAACTCTGATTGTAATCTACTTGGTGAATAAAAGGAGGTTCACCATTTACACCAACTTCCCAGTTTTTTGGATCATGGTGAGGCTTAGCATATGAAGGAAAATATTTATCGATGATAGGATAGGAAAAAATAGTAAGCAGAGTTACCCCTATCAAAACAGATAAGCCATAAACTAAAATTTTCAGTAAGAATTTCATCATATTTGCATATAACGCCGCCAACAGCGGCTGAGCGTGGCGAAATCCAGCCAGCTTTGCTGGCGATGCTGATTGGCCTTGTTATAGCTGGGCTTGATACATTGTTGCTGATTGTGAAGTAAGTCCATGCTAGCTGTCGCTAAGCCCTGTTGTTAATTATTTGAGGGATACAGTACCGTACAAATGGCCAAATGGAAAGTTACAAGTGACTGATAGCTCGATGGATCTACGACGATTATGGCGAGTAGGCGGTGAGGATAGATGGCTGGTATAAGCAAGATTAGAGCTTATCCAGGCACCTACCTCCACCGTCTCTAAGTGCAACAGGGTTGAATATCTGCGACAAAGTAGCTATGGGTGTCTTAGTTATTTACTGGGGCGGCCAATTCATTTTTGCTTCCGGTTTATGGCTTGTTGAAAAGCAATGCCAACCATAAGACCTATGACGCTACCTATCTGTATGCCAGTGATGACTTCTGTCTGATCAATGGAAGCTGACTTGGTCTGGAGTATACCTCCGATAAAGCCCAAACCGATTGCCCAGAACAGAACTCTTAAAGTAATTTGACCTTTGATATTCATTTTCTACTCAGACACATAACGCCCGCATAACAGGCGAATAAATCTTGGCTAAAATTAGCAAAGAATGAGCGCCAGCCAAGCTTTAGGCGTCCATTATTCATGCGTTGGTTATATGGCACCATTTTTCGTAGCAGTTGCAATACTTTTGCATGATACAGGACCAAAGAAACGACTATCTTTTGCAATACGAGTATTATCCCCTAATATGAAACATTCATTATCTACCAATTTGGCAGGCAACCTATAAAGGTGGTTGTGATATTGAGAATCAAGGATACTAAAAAATGAGACGTGTTTTATACCCGCGGCACTCAAAGAGCTTGGTAATTTAGCTATAGCACCATTAATTTTTAATCCATTGTCATCAATATCAATTATATCTCCAGGTATGCCAACTAAACGAGACAAAACAGTATTAAAATCGCCGTTTGGGTTAATGAATAGAACTAAATCCCAACGATTTGAATCATTCAATATCGAATCGATTATATTTACTTCGACACTTTCTCCATGCGCGACGGTTGGCAACATAGCAGAGCCATTTTGTATAAACTCTTTTGAAGATGCATTAAGCGCAACCAGTGTTAATAAAAAAATTATGACTCTCATATACGTCCCTTCCATATAACGCCCAGAAATAACGATGGGTGTCTTAGTTATTCTAATGCTCATTCGAAGCGCTTCATATCAATAAACTCAAAAGCCTGCATAGAATTAAAGATCTGCTCATTTTCGGCCCATAGCTCTTCAAATGTGCCAGATACCATTACAACCGCCAGATCCATTCCGTTGCCCCAGAATAGTGAATACTGGATACGAAAATTCTGGTTTTCTCCGAACGCTGGCGCTGGCTCTATAGTTTCTAGGCAGATCCTTGTGAAAAGGCCCTGATCTTGTGCCTTACACTCACTTAATACTTTTACCTCTTTCTTTTTCTTTGCTGCAAAAGACCTCAAGAAACTTTCTGGGCTTTGGCCAGATTTCTCTTCTATGCCCATGATGCTTTGTATTTTTACGCCGGTTTTGTACGGGCCCTTGTCCGGGTCTTCCTTTGAGAGTATCCATACATAGTATGGGCCACCATGACGCTCTCGATAGAACCAGTTTTGTGGCACTTCGATCTTGCCTCCTGTAGGCTCAAGAATTTGAGTATGAAATTCCTGATCTTTCTCCGCAAAACTACAAATCGAAAAAAGTAAGACTAGTGATAAAAGTAAAATTCTCATGATCCTCCTAGGAGCATAACGCCGCGGTAATGCGGACTGTTGTTGTGTGTTTGGAGTGCTAAAGTCGAGCGCAGCGAGCCAGTACGACGAAGGCACGATAACAGGCTCGCATTGATTGCCTTGTCACTTGCTAATCTCGAGAAAAAGCTATTCCTATGCATTGATCCCCTTCGTTGTATAGCTGCTCAAGCCCTATTGTTATTTCTCCTGCGCTATATGAGGCAGAAGACACCAGATGCATTTTATAGTTGGTAATTGACAGCGTTATGAATATCAATAGCGTTATAATATTTTGAGAATGGCTTTGCTTGCTGTACCTACAGGCTACCTGTATCAAGTCGAAACATGACCACAATAAACATAATGCAAAGATGACTCTAAATGATTCGATAATCGATAAGCCAGTGCTATATCTCAGGTTGAAGAAAGCATCGAAACTGACACAAGATAAAGCGCCTACCACACCAAAAATCATGATGACTCGCATCATGACATCAGTGGTTACTATTGTGATGAAAAGAACCCAGTTTGATGTCAAAAGAACCTTCCGATAAAGATGCTAACGCCGCCAACAGCGGCTGATCGTTGCGAAGTCCAGCCAGCTTTGCTGGTGATGCTGCTTGGCTTTGTTGTAGCTGGGCTTGGTGTATTGTTAATGGCAGTAAAGATATCCATACTAGCTGCCACTAATCCGTATTGTTAATTACTTGAGAGATACAGTATCGTATTGATGGCCGAATGAAAAGTCGCAAGAGTTTGATTAATGTAATGATTTTCGACAATTATGGAGAGTGGGTAGTGTGGATAGATGGCTGGTATAAGCTAGATTAGAGCTTATCCAGAGACCTATCTTCATCGTCTCTAAGCGCAACAAGATTGAATATATACGACAAATTAACTATGGGTGTCTTAGTTATTTGCCTAACGCCGCCAACAGCGGATGAGCGTAGCGAAGTCAAGCTAGCTTTGCTGCTTGGCCTTGTTATAGCAGGGCTTGGTAGACCGGTGCTGATTGTGAAGTAAGTCCATGCTAACTGCCGCTAAGCCCTGTTGTTAATTATTTGAGGGATACAGTACCGTACTAACGGCTGGATGGAAAGTTACAAGTGGCTGATAGCTGTAAGGATTTACGACGATTATGGCGAGTGGGTAGTGTGGATAGATGGCTGGTATAAGCAAGATTAGAGCTTATCCAGACACCTACCTTCATTACCTCTAAACGCATCAGAATTGAATATATGCGACAAAATAACTGTGGGTGTCTTAGTTATTGACACTTCTCCATTTAGGCTATTTATGAACCACTTTTCTTCAAGCCCAACGTTGGCATAGGGCCTTTCAACTTCTACTTCCGTGAATGAATCGCTTTCTTGGATAGCTATTTCAAGATCGCCATACTCAACGAAATCATGGAATGAAGTAGTCTCATTGGGTATCTTCACGATTTCTCTCTTTGCGCATAACGCCTCAATCAGCCGACGCGTTAGCGGTCGGCTGCATTGACTTGTTAAATTTGTACTTATCGGCGACGTATTTTGCCGAGTTCTCAATATAAGGAAACACAGTGCTTTCATTTATGTTAAGGAGATCAAGCTCTTTAAGCATGGAATCTTTATTAGATACCGTTATTCGCATAACCCTTATCTCAGGTGTTCCTTCTTCGTCCATGACAGCGTCGATTCCATATAAAAGAAAGGCACCAGATTGAGATGATATTCGATCATTGCTTTGCTTTCCTTTAACACAGATGATTTTCATTAGATCATCAGGGATTATCTTTGGCTCGAAGTACGGTTTTTCTTCTCTTATAAAGTGAATTAATCGTTTCACTGAAGTTTGGTCATTAAAACCTTCTTCTTCGATCTCAATATTGTCTTTTTCTTCCTTTGGGAGTCGTGCTAGATTAGCGATACAACTAGCAACATCAGAATCAAAATACTTAACTTCACTTCTTGGCATAGAAAGAAGAATGACCTCTCCATCTTCATCAGTCGAAGATTTGCATGCAAAATATAGGGCGATCAACGGATTTGAAGTTATGTCCAACAGCCTCGTAGGCAAAGAATAGTGCTGCATTCTCACCAGCCGATCCAATGTATATTCGTCAGACTGAAAATCTGATGAATTTGACACAATTAGCTCTCTGTAGAGTATGTGCTCATTATCTAAATAGAGGTAATTCCCATCATCGTCCTTTCTGAACAAAGACGGCTCTAGCTTATATTTATTCTTATTCGAATGCCCTCGGTAAAAGACCTCTGAGCCTATTTCTCGTTCAGTAGAAAGGACTTTTTTAATAAATCCTTGAACCGTTGTTACCTTAGGATTACTGGATCGTTTTGTAGGTGGCTTTTCCTGTTTCTCTGACTCTTCAGTTTGTGCTTGATCTAAAACGCCTGCATTTAAAAGGCGTCCAAACAGGTCTTCATCCTTGACAGCCCAGTGAGTTCTGTTCATTTCCCAATCACGTATATCAAGCAGGGGGGCTATTGGCTTAATGTCGTCAAATGGAATCGGAGGGATGTTTTGATCAAATTCGAACTCAACTAGAAGTTTTCTTCCCCTCTCCTTGATTGAAGTAAATCTACCTATACGAAGATCTTCCTCGCCCCCTTCGTAAGCAAATACACAGGGGTAACTCTTGAGGGTTTCTATAAGGCTAGAGCTAAGAGTCTTAAATGCTTCTGATGTCGACTCTGTTGTATATTCAAGGAAGCGGCTTTTATCGAACTCATAGAATGGTTCATCCCAAGCACCTCGATGCGCCGTTACTAATAAGTTGTACATGCTATGAGATTCTTCCTAAAAATTTAACGCTTAGCTAAGGGGCAAAGCGTTTTTTGCTTTGTCCCGCTTAAGCGCCTTGTTAGGTGTTTGGTTTGACTCACATTCATCACTTACTGAAAGACTTCCTTTTGTAAATTGGCCATAAATTGTATATGGAAGAGCAATGGTGTCTGCTGGCAAACTGAAGAATATGTCGTAAAACATAATGGCTGAGCCTTGCCCGCCATCCCCTGGAAAAATACCGCACAAGTCCACAGCTGTTCCAGAGTAAATTCTCGGGATAGTAGCGCAGCCTGACGCGCAAGACGTTCTGTGTATCTCTTCAGGGTCCCCCGTTAATGTGTAACCTGTGGCGCATCCAGTTATAAGCTGCACAAAACTTATGGTCATAATGAATATGTGTTTATTTCTCATGCTTACACCTAACGCCCGGCACAGAGGCTGATAACTGATTGTGACTTTTGGGGTAAAGTGGCGAAGCCACCCCAAAAGGCGCGAGCAGTTAGCAGTCCTTTTTGCTGCCGCTTGTTAGCCGTGCATGCAAAGTTCTGCAATTTTCTGCGCCTTTTCTATGCTGATGCCGTTGATAAAGTCATAATACAACTCATGCTCTGTTTCATGTAGACATAATGTAGGCCTTGAGCCTTCACTTTGAGGGTTTACATCAGTTGATAAAGAATGAGTACTTTCATAATGAGGGAGTGCACTACAGAACCAGCCAAAGTAACCTTTACTAGTATCTGGTTCATCCCAAGTCTCAACATAATGATTAAAACTTTGCTCACTTAAAGATACCCATACGCCCCACATGAATGGGTCTGTAACACCGTGAATTGGTATCTCTATTATTACTCTTGCAAAGTAATGTGTACCATCTTCATCTGTGTAGTAGCAAAGATCGTCGCTGATCTTTCCTTGCTCTTTTATTTCATCTGGTTGTGATAACCACGGATCGGGAGCTTTGAAACCAAAGCTTGGTGAACCTTCGTGGACTTCACCGCAACATGAACATGTAAAGCTAAATATTCCCGCCATATCTCTAATTCTTTATTCGGCTAACGCTGCCAACAGCGGCTGAGCGTAGCGAAGTCCAGCCAGCTTTGCTGGCAATGCTGATTGGCCTTGTTATAGCTGGGCTTGGTACATTGTTGCTGATTGTGAAGTAAGTCCATGCTAACTGCCGCGAAGCTGTGTTGTTAATTATTTGAGAGATACAGTACCCTACTAACAGCTGGATGGAAAGTTACAAGTAGCTGATAGCCGTAAGAATTTACGACGATTAGGGATTAGTCGGCGTTGTGAGGTAGGCTGTGTGAGTATGATTAGAGAGTGGAGTATTTAGCGCTATAACGCCGCGCTATACCGCAGCTTTGTAGTTGATTGATTTATGGCAGTCTTTTTCGCCATAAATTCAAGCGACGGAAAAGCTGTCAGTATGAGCGCTTTGTTACATACCCAACAACTCATGCCACATTACGATAACAACAACTAGCAAACCAACATAGCTGGCAGCATGGGCTTGGATTATAAACTTATTTAATGAAAATGACGGGGTATAACCAGATTTTCGCCAATACCAACTATAAAAAGCTCTCTCGCAGAATACTGTAAGAATGAAAGTCACCAGCAACCACAAAAGAGATATGTAGCCAAGATAATCGAAAGCTGGTGCACCTTCATATATCCATGTGCCTATGGCAGATGAGTAATCTCCATATGGCTCAGGGAGGAGCATACCGAAAGCCGTGACGACAGCGAGAAGAAGTGGGAATCCTAGACCAACAACCACGGTAGAAATAAGATTAGCTAAAAACACTTGGGTAAAGGCGCTCTTTAAGCTGATTTCAGAAACCACTTTAAGGAGTGTTGTTTCTACGAATAAAATCCAGAGTTGCCCCAAAACAAATGCGCTGCCACTGATAAATAACAGTAATGGGCCGCCACCATTTGCATAAGCAATAGAAGGCATTATTAAAAATAGTACAGTAAGAACAGCCTTTTTCTCAAATTTCACTCGATACTTCCATGGGTATGTAACGCCGCGCTTTGCGGATGTTTTGGAGCGCAGCGGAAAAACATTCCGACAACAGTGCCTTGTTAAATTCTCTCTACGCAAATGTGTCACCAAATGGAATAGCAGCAATTTGATGGTCATCTTCGTATAACACTTTGCCTGGACGCTCTGTTATTAGCTGTAATATTTTAAAATCATGAGCTTCCAGTATTTGTCCATATTGACGCATTCTATCAATATGTTCAATTGCTGTGGACTTAAACCAACTTATCGCTCTTACTTTGGCCAATTTTCCGCTTTCGCTAGACTGAACCTTGGGAACCTTTAAGTTATCTTTGAACCATTGATAGATTTCTTTCTGTAATTCAGCTTCCCATTCGTACAATGCATTCTTTTCATGTAAAAGATCCATGGCTATAAACAATCCCTTATTTTCGTTAGATTGTTCATCTCTTTCTTCGATTACAAACCTGATGTAAGTTGTCTTCATAGGAATTTAACGCTTCAAACACCGGCTTGGTGAAGTTGGCGGCTTTTTTGGAACAAAAAAGGTGACAGCTTTACCAAGTCCGCGTGCTTTGACTTGTTACATTTTGACTTGCTATACGCTCTTGAACTGCGCACCTAAAACCCCTGCTGATTCTAAGTTCTGTTTTACTTTAGCACTTACGACAATAGCTATGCTAAAGCCCTTAACTCTAAAAATATTGAAACCTTCACATTTCTTGGGATTGACCACCATTTTGAAGAAACCCCGATACTCGCCAGCTTTATCAGGACGTACAGGGTCATTTACCTTGAACTTTTGAAATTCTGATGCCTCTTCGTTAATGCACTCAAGTTCTTTCGGTACAGCCATGATATAGAACTCACTGTCAGTTTTTTTGCCAACAATATTTGCTTTAGCAAATTCAATATCAGCAACACTAGAAAGAGCTTCTTTAAATTTCTTACTTACAACGCTTACTCCATATGCCTCATTGCACGTGTAATCCATTTCTGAACCATCGCGACAAACTTCAATTTCATACTCTCTTTCAGGGTCGAGGTGCTGCGATAACTCCCAGTTATCTGCAAAAGCGATATCTCCCAAGTACCACCTATTGGGAAAGTTAATATCGTCTGTTAGCTCGTAGTAATTCAATCTCTCAGATTCCTGCCTGAATGTAACGCCACCAACACGCGTAGCTTTGTAATGAAGGCGAAGCCGCAATGAAAAAGCTATCGCCGTGCTTGGTCTTGTTATGTGAGCTAGGAAGCGGGTAGTAATTCATTTAGCTCCGCCCTCAAATTATTAGTAATCTCCAGCGCCTCTTCGCGCTGAATATCTTCTGCTGCTCCGCCCCGAACTAAAGCACTGACCGCTATCGTGTAATGGCCCAATTCAATCGCCGTAGAACCTTCACGTAAAGCGACCTGTGAAGCATACAATAGCGCGTGCAAGTCGATGACCTTGCATTCCCTATCAAAGAGGCGATCCAACGCATCGAGTAGATTCTCTAGGATTTGAGTGTCAGATAGCCTCATTGATCTCATTGCTCATTACACATAACGCCCGCAACACGGGCTGACAATTGATTGTGGCTTTTGGGTTAAAGTGGCGAAGCCACCCAAAAGGCGCAAGCAGTTGGCAGTCCTGTTGTGCTTGCGCTTGTTATATTTCATTGCTTCTTTTAATTTGAAAATGTAGCTTACCGAAAGTGAGAAAATGAAGTGCCCCATAGCCATAAACAAGAAAAAACATTACAGCATTTAATTTTTCAGCTTCACCAATTATTGCAAGATAACTGTACCAGATAGAAAACCCGAGAACTACTAAGGCAATCATGTAGTTACCAAATTTAACTACGGGCCCCTCCCATTCTTTTTTCCAGAACTTAAGAAATAAAGCTGGAAAACCTATATACATCATAAATAGACATAGCAATGCAGCATTTTCACCAAATAGCGGATGTAGCGCTACGTATGATACGAAGAATAATATTATTGATAATACGGCTATGCAGAGTAGTTTCATCTTGGAATATAACGCCTAAATAATAGGCGCGCGTTTTATGCGCGTCCTAATTGATTTACTTGTTAGGCGCCACACTAGTAGGCTGGCCCCTGACGAAATTAGCAACATGGAAAATGCGGGCCATGATCTCATTGTTATTGCCCACATGGTGAAAATTACACTGCAGCCACATATAAACCAAAAAAGCATTTCAATTGCCGCATTCTTTGGCGTGGTAGGAATCTTTTTAAGGCCTGCCCAAACATAGCCAATTGATATGCTGGCAATGGATAAGATACATAGTAATATACCCAGTGGCCCCGAAATACCGACGCCAACAACGAATGCTATTGGTGAAATAACATATGCAACGGTATAGAATAATGCGCCAAGTATATGCTTAAGTTCGGGGTGCATTGCTTATTCCTTCTTTCGCCTAACATTTGTATATGACGCCTGCATATATGATTTTATTGCTTACAACCCCAGATACTACCTTAACCTATTGTTATTTCAATTCTTATTGCCGCTGACTACCAAGATCAACCCGCGACGAAGTATGCTTGCCCTATTATTTGTCAATTCCGGAAATAATAGGCCAAATGCAGTACCTATAGACCACTGATTATATGAACTATTTTCCCTTCGCTTATGCTGAGTGCAAAAACACCCAATATAACTGTATGTTTATACAGCTTTGTAAATGATTGATGGCTAGTCATTTACTCAATCAGTTCGTCAGGATATTCAGTTGCCGGGTTACAGGGCTTATCAAGACACCCACCTATATTGATCTCTGAACGCTCCAATATTGAATATATGCGTCAGAATAACTATGGGTGTCTTAGTTATTTGGATCGTTAAGGTTCCCGTTGATCATTGCCATCTTGACCCATACAGGGCTTATCAAGACACCCACCTATATTGATCTCTGAATGCGCCAAGACTGAATATATGCGACAGAATAACTATGGGTGTCTTAGTTATTTGAGCTTATCAAGACACTCACATTCATTTACTTCTGAGTACGCCAGAACTGAATATATACGACATAATAACTATGGGTGTCTTAGTTATTCTTTGCAGCGCCTTGTTACATTTTTAAGCCACTTCAGCCTCGTGGTAATTTGATAGAGCTGTAACTATTGCCTTTAGATTTCGAAGGTTAGCCTCAGCAGTAGCTCTGGATATACCTAGGGCCTCTTCCTCTCTTGTTTGAGAATTGAATAAGTCCTGGTCAACTGCGTCAAGAACTTGATCTTTTACTCTGTGTATTTGGCCACGATCTGTAAAAGACTCAAGCTCACCTTCTGTGTAATACCTAAGTAAATAGCCGAACTCACTCACAAGCTTATTGTTTATTGATAGACCCATCGGACCATCAAAGTTAATTCTATTTTCTTTTGCTACTTTCTTAAGTTTTCTATTCTTGAAAAAAGACACTGCATACTCCTTGTGAAATGTAACGCCGGTAGCACCAGCTTGTTTTAAGTTGTTTGAGCGAGTAGCGAAAGCAGCTTAAAGCAAGTCTGCGTGCCTACCCTTGTTAGGTGGTCCACTGGGTAATTGCATTATCAATTTCATCTTCCCAGCAGTGCTCGATTAGTAATTGGATATAGCTATTTTTAAGAATACCTAGGCTATTACAAACCGCCAAGCGCTGTTCGTTAGTAAGTAGTGAAAACTGCTCGGATTCAGAGTTCAGGCCGATTTGGTTGATAAAAAGACACATGTAAGGATCACCATCCTTATCATCTTGCCCCGTAACAGCCAGTTCTATAAGACGAGGGATGTAATACCCCGTGGCTTGAGGCGTTAAAAATGATGAAATACCCCAGCAGACGGTGCCGATCTGTTCTGGCGATAGATCTCTTCGATTTACGCCATTCACTTCGTCGTTATGATCCCGACACTCCTCGCAATGATCAATATTAGTTGCGTGCTCAGGCTTATCGAACGACTCGAATAAATTGTACGTAGTTTCTACGAAACTGGAGACATTCACGATTTCACCTAACGCCGCGCACAACCGCCGGAGGTCGGCTTGCTGCGCCTTGTTATGGCTTACCATACCCTAACCTCTCTAATCGTTCAGCTACTTGTTCTCGA